>DAOUJB010000554.1:0-1929 GCA_034423155.1 Anaerolineae bacterium
GAGACATTGCCGCGGATGGTGCTTTCGCCCGTGCCGGCATAGATGATCTGCGGGTCGGATGGGGCGACCGCGATTGCGCCCACCGCCGCCGTGCCAAAATAACCATCGCTGATATTGCGCCAGTACAAGCCGCCATCGCTGGTCTTCCAGACGCCGCCCGCGCATGCGCCGAAATAGAAGGTATGCCTGTGCTGTGGATCGCCCGCCACCGCCACCACACGCCCGCCACGATGCGGTCCGATGCAGCGGAACTTGAGGCTGGAAAGCAGGTCGTCTCTGATTTTGTCGCTCATGAATCACTCCCCGTGCACGCGCCGTCATCTGGGTGGATTGTGATTCATTTGCGGTGTGATGGCAAGTATGTGGCAACCCCTCCCCAAAGAGACTGCGTAGGGGCGAGGCGGTGACTCGCCCATTTAACCCCTCCCAAACGAGACAGCGTAGGGGCGAGGCGGTGACTCGCCCAGATTTCGGGTGTGTTGGTGGGCGACCCGATGGCTCGCCCCTACGCGCGGCTGTCGGGGAGATTGAGGGGCGCCTAGTTTCGCGCCGCGCGCACCGCCACGAAGGTGAAAGCCAGCAGACAGCCGAAGTACAGGATCGCCCCCGCCCAGGTCAGCGTGTCGCCGCCGCCCGCGTACATCATGAAAGCAGCACCCACCGTCAGCAGGCCGATGATCAGCGCTACCGGCTGGTTGATCGACGATTTCAAGACATTGGCCACCGAAGTTTTGGCGCGTTCGATATAGCCGTGTTCTTCCAGCCGCTGGCGCGATTCTGGATCGACCTCGCGATAGCCGCCGCGCAGGTAGTCGAATGTCTGCTGCAAGCCAAACTCGAGCGAGCTGGTCTCTGGATGCAGCAGCAGCACGGGCGTATCGGTGCGTTCGGCGATGATCATGGTGGTGTTGCCGCCGGTGAAGCGCTGGCTCACGCGTGTCTCGCGCGTCGCCCCCAGCACCACATAATCGTAACCTTTCGCCGCCTGCACAATGGCATCGATGCGGTCGGGGCTTTGTTCGAGCAGCAGGTTGACTTGCTTGCCATCGACCTTGACGGCATCGATTTGGCGTTGCAAGGCGCGGGATGTGCGCTCGCGCTCGGCGGATGTCGCATCTGTCGCGAATACATGCAGCAGGTCCAGCTGTAGGTCGGCGGAAAAATGCTGTACGAGTCCCAGCGCATATGCCACCTGGCGCGGTTCGGCCACGGGCATCAAAATGCGCGTCGCGGCGGCGCTATCGCCGGGCTGCAGCATCATCACATCGCAGTTGATCTCGGAAAGCACGCGGTCGATATTGGGTCCCAGCGTGGTTTTGCCTTCGATGTTCATCGTGCCGCGCCAGCCAATGATAACCAGATCGGCATGCTGTTCGCGCGCGGTGTCGATGATAGCCGGGGCGACGCGCCGCGCTACCCGCACGATGTATTCCACCGCCACATCTTCATCGGCGACCATGGCGATCGCTTGCTTTTGCAGCGCATCGCTGGCTTGCAGATAGCGGTAGCCAGACGAAAGCGGCGTCGGCGAGGGCACGGTGACGATATGCAGCAGCGTCACCTTGCCATCGTGCAGCTTGGCGGCGTGCACAGCCGGCGGCAGCAGCGTCGCCAGCGAATCGGGATTGGCGACCGGCACCAACACGCGATAGGGCGCATCCAGCACCGGCGTCAGCAACTCGGTCTGCTGGACGACAGGCGTGCGCTGCGCGCGCTCTTGTCGCGGATTCGCATAGAAAAAGTAGATCAAGAAGCCGCTGCCGATCCATACCGCCGCGAAGACCCAGGCGATGATCGACACATTGAACAGCGACAAAACCAGCAGAAATTGCATGCCGATGGCGATCATGGGCAAGATGGGGAAGAAGGGCAGCAAGAAACCATACTTCAAGTCCTTGCCATACTTGCCGCGGATGGTGATGACCGCCA
>DAOUJB010000555.1:0-8268 GCA_034423155.1 Anaerolineae bacterium
AGCCGCCCAGGTCGCGCGCGATCCGCTCCAGCATCTTTGGCTGCGCCCAAGTGGCTGTATCGACTTGCACGGCGACAGCGCCGGCCTCGATGTAATCACGGGCGTCGCCGGGGGAATGGATGCCGCCGCAGCCGATGATGGGGATATCCGCTGGCAGTTCGCGCCGCAGCCGCCCCACCATGCGCAAAACCAGGGGCTTGATCAGCGGTCCATAGAGGCGACCACTGACCAGCCGTCCGCCCTGCGCATCTCTGGCTGTGCCGCGTGGCGCAGCTGTCATCACCAGGGCATCGGCGCCCGCTTCGGCAACAGGCAGGGCAAGGTCATAGCATTCATAAAATGGCAGGCGCACGAGCAGCGGCTTTTCCACACTGGCGGCCGCGCGCACCAATGCAGACGCCTCAGCCACGCCTATATCATCGCCCAAGCCCAGCTCTACCGCAGCTACTTCATCGACCGCGTCCAGCAATTCGGCAGCGCGCTTTGCCTGGTCGGGCGTCGTGCCCAGCAGATGCAGCACAACCGGGATCGGCAGCTTCGCCCAGGCGCGGCGATATTGGCGGATCAGCGCGCGCAAGCCAGGACTGGGCAGCCCAGTGTGCACCAGCAGGCCAGCATCCAGAGATACGACGCGCGTGCCGGCGGCGGGCTGCCAAGGCTCGATCGTGGTCGGGTTGGTCACCAGCGCGCCGAGGTTGGCATAGTCAATCAAATTGCGGTATTCGTCAGCAAAGCCCAGCGTGCCGGCCGCAGGCATGACCGGCGTCTGCACGATCAAGCTGGTCTTGCCGGGCCGCGTGATCTCTATCGCCATACGCCTGAGCCCGCCGCTATGCCAACCGAAGCTGCGTCAGATCAAAGGCAGGTCCATCCAGGCACTGCATTTTGGCTTTGCCGCGCATAGGCAGCATACAAGCCCCGCAAGCGCCGACGCCACAAGGCAACTGCCGCTGGAATACGCCGAAAATCGTATTGGCTGGCACATCGCTGCGCCGACCGCGAATCAGCCGCATGACCTCGGCGAAGCGAGCCAACTCCGGTCCCTCGCCGACCAAGACAAAAACTTGATCTGCCCAGCCCAGCGTCATGACCATATCTTGCCAGCTATGATCGTCGCCCGCCTGGATGATTTCCACCTCTTCGGGCAAGTGCGCGCAGTCATAATCACGCGCCGCGCCCAGGGTGACCATGGTGAGGATCGTTCCCTGCTCCAACAAAGGCTGCAGCATCAGCAGCAGTGGTGTGGGCGGGCTTTCATAAGCCAGCAGCAACAGGTTGCGCAATTTCTGACGAAAACGCAGTGGCTTGCCGATTGGTCCCAAGATGCTGAGCAACTGTCCGGGCACGAATTGCTCGCGCGCGGGCCGCTCGACGACCAGGACATTGCCCGCGAGGATCTCGACCGGGAACCACAGATCGCGCAGATAGGGATGCCAATTTTCAGCTTCGTAGTCTTTGGATATGCGCCGAACCAGCAGCGCCTGCCCGGGCAGCAACGACGAAAGCGAGCGATCCACCGCCAGCTCCAGGCGCTGATAGCCGCGATTGACGCGCTTGATTCGTTCGACAATTGCCTGGGTTTCTCTCATGCCGCTCTCATTATAGTCGGCTTGTGGAATGGCGCGACTGTGGCAGGCGAATATTAGGGAGCTCGCGCGAAGCGAAGCAACTGCCAGGGCTTGTCGCCAGCGTCGGTCAGATGCAGGGCGAGCGGAAAGCGCGGGTCTGTTTCTGCGCCCAGATAAAGCGGATCGAGAGCCGGTCTCGCCGCCGGCATCATCAGGTAATCAATGTCGTAGATGGTCGCCAACTCCAGCACATCTTCGCGCGAGGCGAGGGGCGGCACGATAGCCGGGATGCCCACGCTGCTGAAGACATAGGGTTCTTGCGCCATCAGCCGAATCTCGCCATCGCCGGTTTGGTCGGGCAGCTCTGCCAGCGCAGCGACCAGCACAGCGATGCTGGCGTGGTATGTGTCAGCCAAAGCGGTCTGCTGCCGCACGAGCTGGACGCTGCGTCCGCCCAGCCACAGGATCGACAGCGCCGCCAACAACCACAGCCATTCGCGGCGCGGCGACAGCTTGACCAATGCCAGCGCGGCCAAGGGCATCAGCAACGGCAGAACGGTGATAAAAGCCTTCTTGAAGCTGCCGCCCTGGTTATGCACCGGCATGAGCAGCGGATATACCAGCACGATGCCCAGCACCCAGATCAACGCCGGCGACGCCATAAGCAGCCGCGGACGGTCTCTTTGCTTGACCAGCCAGATTAAGCCCAGCGGCGTCAAAATCAGCGCGGGAAAGTCCAGCGCCACCGCCATCTGCTTGCCGCTCGCCGCCAACTCAAAGAGGCGCTTGCCCAGCAATTCGCCCATGGTCTGCCGCGCCAGCATGGATTCCAACGTGATATCGACCTTGTAGGCATAGAGGTCGATCGGATCAATCATGAAGGGCATACGGCTGGAGGCTGGGCTGCCCAACATGCCGATTTCATGCCAATTGCGCAAGAGCCAGGGCGAAATCGTCAACAAGGCGGCGACAATCGTCAGCAGCGTGCCAGCGCGGACAGCTCGGTTCGGGCGCAGTCGGCCGGCGGCCAGAGCAAAAACCAGCAGCATGGGCAAAAACAGGATGGAGTCGTTGCGCGTCAGGTATGCCAAGCCAAAAAGAATGCCGCTGCACGCAAAGAGCGAGCGCTTCTGCAGATCGAGCGTGCGGCAAAAGACCAGCACGCCGCAGCAGACCCAAGCCGCATTCAGAATCGTGGTATCAGTGCGCAGCGAATTCAGGACTAATTCGGGATTTAGGGCGGTGAAAACAGCCGCGATCCAAGCGGGGGCTTCGGGCAGGTCCAGCAGTCGGCAAGCCCAAAATGACAGCAGCGGCAGCAGCGCGCCCGTTACAAGGAATAGCGCCAGCGCCGCGTGAATGCCCTCGCCGCCCAGCGACATGCCCAGCGCCACCGCGACGCCCGGCAGCGGCATCCAGTGGTCGGTCGCGTGCACCAGGTCGACCGGCATGCGGCTGTAATGCCAGACATAGTCGATTGTGAAGCCGTGCCCCTGGGCCAGCCGACGCCCCAGGTTGTAATAATGCAGCGGATCGTGCAAGCCGGGATTGTGCACCAGGTTCAGCAGCGCCAGCCTCAACACAAAGCCAGCCAGGACAATCGCCGACAAGTTGATCAGTCTTCGTCGCGCGGCGCGGCTCAAAATCGTCAGTCCACCTTGCCTTTTGCCCCGCGCAATACTACCATTCGCGCGTTGCTGCCCCTATAGCCAGATAGGTGTCCTGATGCGAGTTGCGCGCGCCGATCGGCTGCTGGCGCTGATCCTGCTGCTGGGGTTTACCCTGCGCTGCGCCCATGCCTTCGGTCTGCCGACCATCAGCGAATTCACCGATGGCGGTGGCGACAGCGCTTGGTTTTTGGCGAATGGCTACGGCTTTTTCAGCGGGCAGACGCACGGCTGGGTCAATGGCATTGCTTATTATAACGGCACGCTGCCCACCCCGCCGCTGTATGTGATTGTTACCGGCCTGGCGCAATTGGCGCTCCCCCAGCATGAAACGATCATCATTTTGCGGTTGCTGCAATGCCTGGCTGGCGCGGCGACCATCTGGCTCACTGCCCGAATCGCGCTGGTCATGACGAAAGACGAGCGCGCCATGCTGCTGGCGGCGGGATTGATAGCTTTGCACCCGGCCATGATCATGGAACCGGCCAATATCGCCACGGAAAGTCTCTACATCTTCTTCGTTGCGCTGGGCATTTGGCTCTACATGGAATACTTCGTCGCGGCGCATTTGCAGGGTGGAAGTCATCGCCTCCCGCCGCGATGGGCGCTGATGCTGACTGCGCTGGCGCTGGGCTTGGCCACGCTGACGCGGGGAATATCGGCGCTGTTTCCGCTGGCGCTGGCCTTGCACATGCTTCTGCTGGGACGGCGGCGTCTGCTCGGCGACTGGCGGCGCGCCTGCCTGCTTTTTCTGCTTGTCTATAGCGCGCTGGTTTCGACCTGGACGCTGCACAACCTGGTTTTGTGGGACCGCCTGGTGATTGTCAGCGACCAACTGCTGGGCACATTGTGGCGCGGCGCAGAAGCCAACGATGGCTCGCCCCAGCAAAATGACGCGCTGCTGCTGGCGGGCGTCGACCTGCCCGGCGACAACGACTGCCAAGTCGACTGCAAATATCAGCACCCTGCCGAGTTATATCTTCAGAAGATAGGCGAGATTGTCGGTGGCGATCCGGCGGGATTTGTCGTTCGACGCCTATCGGAGCTTGCTTATGCCATTGCTCAGCCGCATGGCACGACCGAACTGGGCGGGACGAGCGTCTGGGGCGCGGCACGAAACTGGCTGCAGGAAGACCGAACCGCAGGCGGCTTGCTGGCTATCCTGCGCGTGGAAGGCTTCGTCGGCAAGCTGCTGGTGTGGGCATTTCACGATATCGCCCTGGCCTTCGGAGCGCTGGGCATGTGGCGGTGGCGGGATCGCTGGCCGATAGCGCTGCCGCTGGCGAGTTTCGCGCTGTATACGATCGCAGCGCATCTGGTCTTGCTGGCAGAACCGCGCTACTTGTTCCCAATCGAGTTCGCGCTGCTGATATTTGCGGCGGCAGCTATCGTGCAACTGACCGACCGGCGGACGCGAGGAGAGACCCGCGCATGAAGATTTACACGAAGACCGGCGATGGTGGCACGACGGCGCTCTTCGCGGGTGGGCGCGTGCCCAAGCATCATCTGCGCGTGGAAGCCTATGGCACGATAGACGAGCTGAATTCCCTGCTGGGGGTCGTCCGCGCGCAACGCTCAAGCCAGCAGACCGATGCCTGGCTGGAGACTGTGCAGAATCAACTATTTCATCTGGGCGCGGATTTGGCGACGCCGCCTTCTGCCAAGTCCAACTGGGTCACGCGCATCAGCAAAGACGAGATCAGTTGGCTGGAAGCGAGCATCGACCAAATGACGGATCAGTTGCCGCCGCTGCGCAATTTTGTGCTGCCGGGCGGATCGCCAGCCGGGGCGCAGCTGCAAGTTGCGCGTGCCGTATGCCGACGCGCCGAGCGCATCATGACTGCGTTGGACGAAAGCGCCGAGATCGGTCCCGATACGCTGGCTTATGTCAATCGTTTGTCGGACTGGTTGTTTACGCTGGCGCGCTACGAGAATAGGCAGGCTGGCGAGAGCGAGACCAAATGGAGTCTGCAAAAGTGATGATGCCGGAGGTGGGAGTCGAACCCACACACCCGAAGGTACACGAGTTTGAGTCGTGCGCGTCTGCCAATTCCGCCACTCCGGCTCTAGGCTGGGCAGTCTACGCCAGCAGCGGCGGCTTGTCAATAGACGGGCGGGCGCGGGCATGAGTCGCATCGCCAATTTTTGCGCTGTGTGTGGCGGCAGGCTGATCCAACAACGGCACAGCGGGCGCATCCGGCCTTTTTGCCAGGCCTGCCAGCAGCCAACTTATTTCGATCCCAAAGTGGCGGTGATCATTTTCGCTTTGCGCGGCGATAAAGTCCTGCTCATCCAACGCGCCATCGATCCAGGCGCGGGCAAGTGGGCGCTGCCGGCTGGCTTTGTCGATTATGACGAAGCGCCAGAAGACGCCGCCATTCGCGAAACGCTGGAAGAGACGGGCTTGCAAGTGGCGATTCGCAAGCTGCTGGCGGTCTTCCCCAAACGCGATGATGGCTTGGCGGATATCGCCATTGCCTATCGCGCGGAAATCATCGGTGGCGAGGCAAAAGCCGGCGATGATGCGGCAGCTGTTGGCTTTTTTGCAGCCGACCAACTGCCGCCGCTGGTCTTCTTCCCATCTATCACGCTGGTTGCACAGTGGCGCGCTGGCGAATTAGCGCTTCAGGCTTGATCTCGCTTGGGTCTCAAACCCAACAGGTTCATGATGCGGCTGGCGACAGCGAGCAAATAGCTGTATAGAATTGTCGCCCGGACGCGCGTGGCATTGCGCCCATCATCCAGCGCCTGGTAGATAGCTTTCGCTTCTTTATAGTGGCTGCGCGCCACGGCGAATTCCCACTGCGATTGATGTACCGCGCCCAGCGCATACAAATAGCGCGCTTCGTAGGCGGGATTGCCAACCGCCCTTGCCGCCTCGACCGCCCGTCCATAAAAGCTGATGGCGATATCCGGTTTGCCTCGCAGTTCTTGCCATTGCCCCAGCATGCCCAATGTGTACATTTCGTAGGGACCGTGCTGGACATCCTGCGCCAGCGCCAGCATTTGGTCGAGGTAGGCGCGCGCCTCGTTCAAGTCTTTCGCTGCCAGCATGGTCATCGACAGCGTATACAAGCGCATGAATTCGTGAAAAATCGCTTCCATGCCGCGGCTGACATCCAGCGCGACCAATTGCTGTTCGATGCCGCGCTCAAATGTATCAATATCCTGCGTGAGGATGACACCCTGCTGCCCGATGATTACGCTCTCCAGCAGGCGGTCATTGATGGATTGGGCTTTGCGTAGCGCCACCAGCAAGCCATCGCTGGCTTTGTTGTGATCGCCTTTGCGGATCAGTGCGTTGGACAGCAACAGAATCCCCCGCGCCTCCAGCTGTTCGTCGTTCAGTTCGCGCGCGATATCGATGACGCGCCAGGCATGCTTGCTGGAATCGGCCGGGCTGGCGGCGATTTCGCCCATACCCAGCAACGCCTGGGCATAGCGCCGCATGTCGCCAGCTTCAAAGGCGATATCAACGGCGCGCCGATAATCGTCAAATGCCTCGCCGGTCTGGAAGTAACCTTCGCGAGCCACCCGCGCGCGCAGATTCAGCGCATCCACGGCCAGGCTGGCGGAACGGATCTGGTCGGCGCGCTCAAGGGCTTGCGAGCTGTAATCGCGTGCGAAGTCGAAATGCCCCAGCGAGCACTGCGCATCCGCCAAGCCCAGCAGCGCGATGACCTCAATGCTTTGCCGTTTCTCGCGCCGCGCCATAGTCAGCTCGACATGACAACGATCGACAATATCGTGGAAAGCGCCCGCTTTCATCAGTTGGCGGATGTCATAGCGCAGGCTATCGGTCTTGGTCGGCATCGGCGGCTCGTCCCTTGTCGTGGCGGTCTTCCTTTATTATACGGCTAACGGCGCAAAATGACGCGAGCAATGCGGCTGGTCCACACCATGGATGATGCCGGCAACAGCCAGGTAAAAAGCCAAAACAGGCGGCGCGGGCGGGCTTCGGGCGGATGAATCGTCATCGCCTGCTCAAAATGCTGTCGCGCGCGCTTGCGTTCGCCCTGTTGCCAGAGATACAAAGCGAGCATGTGATGGCGGGATGCTTCTTTGCGGTCAAATTCGTCGGCGCTCATGCACGCTTCCCAGCCATAATCGCGCGCATTCTGGACGGTCTTCAGCCGCCCCCATGCGCCGCGCAATTTGTCATCGGAAAGCATGTCGCCGTGCATGCGCCGCAGCACCAGGCGCTGGTCGATGCCGTAAAATTTGTGATGCCTGGCCAGGCGCAAGAAGAGATCCCAATCTTCGGCGCTGCGAAAATGCGTGTCATGCGCAAATCCGCCGACCGAACGCAATGCCTCGGCACGATACATGCTGGAACTGATCAATATATGGCAACCCGTCTTGGCTAATAGCTCGCAAAATGGATTTTCTGAAAATCGCTCGAAAGGCGGCGTGTCTTGCGGCGTGACCCCGTCCGGCGTCACAAACTGATAGTGCGAATAGACCACCGATATCTCCGGACGCTGGCGGAAGACCTCCAGGCAGGTAGCGATATTCTCTGGCAGCAGCTGATCATCGGCATCGAGAAAATGGATGAACTCCCCGCGCGCCTCGGCAATGCCACGATTACGCGCGATGCCCGGACCCTGATTGGCCTGGCTGAATAGGCGGATGCGCGAAGCATATTTCCGGCGCAAAAAGGGAAGCGTGTCATCGCTGCTGCCATCATCGACCACAATGATTTCGCAATGCGGATGCGTCTGCGCCAGGCCGCTTTCAATGGCGTCGCTGACGAATTGCCGGCGATTGAATGTCGGAATGATGATGCTGACGAGCGGCTTATTGGACATGGTTCAGGCGGGTCCTACTGTCGGGCTGCCAGCGATGCTACCGGCGATCCAGCCGAAGCGATTGTGCGCTGTCTGCACCTGCCACCAGCGGTCGCCCTCATTGTCGTATGGGCCAGCGAAAACCGCCACATAATCGCCCCAAAGCAGCGAATCAAGGATGGCGGCGTTTGTACTGGGCGTCTCGCGCAGATGCAAAGCGCCGACAATCACGCGCAGTTGCTGACC
>DAOUJB010000556.1:0-8469 GCA_034423155.1 Anaerolineae bacterium
TCAGCGGCGGCACGCGCGGTTTGATGATCGGGCATTGCGCGCCCGAAGCGGCGGTCGGCGGTCCCATCGCCCTGCTGCAAGAAGGCGACATGATCACGATCGATGTGTCGCAGAGGTTGCTGCAAGTGGACCTGAGCGATGCGCAACTGGCGGAGCGGCGGGCTGCCTGGCGAGCGCCACAGCCCAATTACAACAAGGGCGTGATGGCGAAATATGCCAAGCTGGTCTCGCAGGCGAACGACGGCGCGGTCACGGGGGCCTAGGCTGGTAGGCGAGGCCATGCTGGGCGGTACGCGCGGCTCATCGTCATCCTGGGCAGTAGCCTCCGTCATTCGGATCCTGTAACTTTGCTCGGGTGTTAGCGACCATGCCACGCACCCAGTCAAGCACATGGGGCTCAGCGCCGAGTTCGGTCACGACCGCCAACTCCATCTCCCGGCAGATGATTTCCTCTTGGATGCTGTCTTCACGATTGCAAGTTCCGGCTACATACAGTCCATACCCGGCATCATGTCGATGGATGTGGCAGGCTTCGTGAACCAGTACCGCGGACATGCGCGTGTCCCAAGCGGGGTCCGGTCTTCCGTTCCAAAAGTCAACGAATGTACGCCACCTGTAGATTATGTTATCCGCCGAGTTCATCCAATTCGTTTCGATCTTGTCCAAGCCGGCGAGCACGTAGTCGTAGCGGTGCGGCAGCCTGGTCCGCAGCTGGTCAAGCCTTTGCGTGTAATAGTCGACGAATTCCGGATCGCCCACGATGCCAATCGACCCTGGAAGCGCGCATTGACCACCATTCTGGAATGCCTGATAGCCCGCCGCCCAATCCTGGTCGCTGTTGCATTGCCAATGGAGTTGACAGCAATTGTTATAAGAAAAGATTTGCCCGAGCGCGGGCAGGTTGCTACACCGGTGGAGGGTAGGATGGAATGCCCGCTGACGCGCCCGTAGACAGCCCCGCTGGCGGTCCGCAGGATAACCCCGCCGCTAGGCTGGAATGAAGCTCGCGTCTGTGTTTGCCCAGGAACGACGCATTGATTGTTCTGGTAAGCATGATAGCCGCCCCTCCACTCCAGGTCGGTGCTGCATTGGCGATCGACGTAGCAGCAGTTGTCAATTTGAGCGGGGGCTGCGCCGGAGGGCTGGGACGACGCAACCGTCTGTGTTTGCGCTGGCGCGGCGCATTGATTGTTTTGATAGGCGTGATAGCCGGCTATCCATTGCAGTTCGGTGCTGCACTGCCGGTCGACAAAACAGCAGTTGTCAATTTGCGCTGGGGCATTGCTGGCCGGCTGGGATTGCGCCGGCGCTGGGCATTGATTGTTCTGGAAAGCGTAGTAGCCGTCTATCCAGTCCCGGTCGCTATGGCATTGGCGGTCGACGGAACAGCAGTTGTCGATGTCGCTCGCGCTCCCCGCCAAAGCCGCAACTGTGAGGAGAATCGCGGTTAGCGTGAAAGCGAATGCCCTTGCCTTGATATGCAGAATGCTTGATACAGTCTCCGTTACGAGCGAGCAATACACGTTGGTGATTCTCACCTCATGAACTCCTTAAAGCAATTACAATTGCGCGTTCGATGCGAGAATTCTCTCATCCGTCGACAGGCGCTGCCTTATCTGCTCTCGAAGGCGAAAATGCTCTGGGCCCGATCGGGCAGCCTCGGCCTTCACAGGCCTAATCGCATATGCGTTCTGGGCGCCGATAGGCTTCGCCTGACCGGGTGCGTTCGACCATGCCTCGAACCCATTCAGTCACATCGGGCTGAGTGTCGAGTTCTATCACGACCTGCAACTCCAGCTCGCGGCAGAATACTTCCTCTCTGATCCAGGCTTCGCGATCACATACATTTATACTGTGCCCCGCATCACCTCGCAGGAGGTGGCAGGCCTCATGCACAAGTACCGCGGACCTGCGCTTTTCCCAGCCGCTGACCAAAGGTCCGTCCCACCCTACATTAAATGCCCGATGGCGCCGATCTATATAAGCAAAGGTATCATCAGCTCTGAGCTGTTGGATCCTGTCTAGGCCGTTGAGAACATAGTCATAGCGGTGCGGCAGCCTGTTCTTCAGTTCGTCAAGCCTTTGCGCGTAAAAGTCGACGAAGTCCGCATCGCCCACGATGCTAATCAGCCCCGGAAGCGCGCAATGAAAATGGGTCTGGAATTGCCGAAAGCCCTCCGCCCAATCCTGGTCATTATTGCATTGCCAGGCCCATTCACAGCAATTGCCTTTATTAGTAGGGATGGATTGTCCGTCAGGCAGGATGGTAGGCGTGGTGGAAGGCAGGATGCCGCGCCCGCGCGCGTAGCCGACGACAATCCCGTTGGCCGTCCGGTGGATAACCCCGCCGGCCGGCCGGGATGACGCTACCGTCTGCGTTTGCGCGGGCGCGCCGCATTGATTGTTCTGGTAAGCATGATAGCCAGCGATCCAGTCCAGGTCGCTATGGCATTGCCGGTCGACGAAACAGCAGTTGTCAATTTGAGCCGGGGCTGCGCCGACAGGCTGGGATGACGCTACCGTCTGCGTTTGCGCGGGCGCGGCGCATTGATTGTTCTGGTAAGCGTGATAGCCGCCAATCCAGTCCAGGTCGCTATGGCATTGCCGGTCGACGAAACAGCAGTTGTCAATTTGAGCGGGGGCATTGCTGGCCGGCTGAGATGGCGCCGGCGCACTGCATTGATTATTCTGGAAAGCGTAATAGCCGTCTACCCAGTCTCGGTCGCTATGGCATTGGCGGTCGACGGAACAGCAATTGTCGGTTCCGCTAACGGTCATCGTCAGCGCCGCAGCGCAGAGGAGAACCGCGAACAGCATCAATGCGAATGCCCTTGCCTTCATTATACGGCCCCTGATCGTATGAGCGACACATGCGGAAACTGTGCATAATGCACCACAAAATGAAATCTATCCCGCTTTGATGCGCTTGTCAAAATCTGAGCGATAAGTCGGTCTGCAATGCGAAAAAATGCAGAAATCTAGCAGCTGCATCAGGCGGGCGTCATTCGACTAGTGGGCCGCAGTCTGCATCATGATGACCTGAGCCGCCGGCGCGCCCTACGGCATTGCGTTGGCCTTGCCTCAGTCTTGTTTAGCTCTGCCAAGCCTATTCGCAATTTTCATTGTAGTTTTCTCCTGTGCGGGTTTCAGCGACCATGCCTCGCACCCATTCAATCACATGGGCGGGCGCGTCGAGTGCTATCACAACTTGCAACTCCATCTCCCGGCAGAGCACTTCTTCTCTGATCCAGCCTTCGCGATCACCGCATATAGACGGCATATCGTGCCCGGCATAATAGCGATGGATGTGGCAGGCTTCGTGAACCAAAACCGCGGACATGCGCGTGTCCCACCCGGCAGTCGTAGGACCGGACCAGGGCACAAAAAATATCCTGCCTGCAGTATCGACGTGACCGCCCAGCAAGTCAGACCTGGCCTGTTGGATCTTGTCCATGCCGCTCAGCACATAGTTATATTGGTGCGGCAGCCTGGTCCGCAGCTCCTCAAGCCTTTGCACGAAAAAATCGATGAAGTCCGGATCGCCTACGATGCTAATCAGCCCCGGAAGCCCGCATTGAAAATTGTTCTGGAATGCCCGATCGCCCTCCGCCCAATCCTGGTCGCTGTCGCATTGCCAGTTGAGTTGACAGCAATTGTCATAGGAAACGATTTGCCCGAGGGCGGGCGTGATGGTATATGAGGTGGAGGGCAGCCTGGCATGCCCGTTGGCGTGCCCGATGACGATCCCAGTGGCGGTCCGCAGGATAACCTCGCCGCCGGGCTGGGAAGACGCTACCGTCTGCGCTTGCCCGGTCGCGCCGCATTGGCCAGCCCGATAAGCATGCCAGCCGCCAATCCAGTCCAGGTCGGTGCTGCATTGGCGATCGACGGGGCAGCAGATGTCAATGTTAGCGGGGGCGGGCCCCGCGGGCGGTTGTGATGACGCTGGCGCGGGCGATTGCGCGGGCGCGCCGCATTGACCAGCCCGATAAGCGTGCCCGCCGCTAATCCAGTCCAGGTCGGTGCTGCATTGGCGATCGACGAAACAGCAGTTGTCAATTTGAGCGGGGGCGCCGCCGGTCGGCTGGGATGACGCGGGCGCCGGCGATGGCGCGCCGCATTGATTGTTCTGGTAGGCGTGCCAGCCGTTGATCCATTCCTGCTCGGTGGTGCATTGGCGATCGACGAAACAGCAATTGTCGGTTCCGCTTACGGTCAGCACCACAGCGCAGAGGAGAACCGCGAACAGCATCAATGCGAATGCCCTTGCCTTCATTATGCGGCCTCCTTATAGCATGTGAGAATCATGCACAGACTACGCAAAGTCCGCACTTGGAGACGATGGTATCGCCTTTCAATACGCTAGTCAAAATCTTAGCTATCGGTCAGTCTGCAATGCGGAAAAAATGCAGAAATCTAGCAGCTGCTGAATGCGGGCCTCATTCGACGAGCGGAGTGAGGTCTTCGGCGAAGACTTTCTTGAGCTGGTGCTCGTCAAAAGACATGCTGACGATGTCGCCGCCGGGATCGATGCCGATCACCAGGCCGCCGCCAAATTGCTTGTGCGAGGCGCGCGAGCCAACCCGCAGCGTCGGCTTTTCCGGCGCTTTGAAAGCGGCGAATTGCGAGCGAATCGCCTGGTTGCCCCCCGCGATGCTTTTCGGTTTGCGCTCAAAGATAGGATGGCGTGACTCCCATTGGGTCGGCGCAAGCGTCCGAGCTTGTCGCAGATAGGCTAGGGTGAGCGGGCTGCCATCAAGCAAACGCGTTGGTATGTCGGTGAGGAATTGCGATGTGCCGTTGATGCTGCTGCCGCCAAAAGGCCGTCGCTGCATGGCATAACTGAGGAAGAGATGGTCTTCGGCGCGCGTGATGCCCACATAAAAGAGGCGACATTCTTCTGCAATGCCCTCCTCGCCCTCCTGGATGGCATTGCGATGTGGCAGGTTGTCTTGCTCCAGCCCGGTGATGAACACAGCTGGGAACTCCAGCCCCTTGATGCTGTGAAAGGTCGACAGGCGCACCTTGTCGTCATCTTCTTCCAGGCTGTCGGCGGTGGTGTACAGGGTGCGCTCGTCCAAAAAGTCGTGCAGAGTCTGTCCGCTGTCGTCCGCCTTCATCAGCATGCCATAAAACTCCGACAAGTTTTGCGCGCGGTCCAGCGCTTCGTCTTCGTGCTGGCTGGTCTTTTCCAGGTGCAGGTCATAGCGCGTTTGCGAGACGATGTGCTGGAACAGATCGCCCAAGCCGCCCGGCTCGGCCATTTCTGTCCAGGTGGCGAGCAGGTTCACGAACTGCAGGAACTTGCCTTTGACCGCCGTGGGCAGCGGGTTGTGCTCGTCATAATACAGCTTGTTGAGCGCATCGCTCAGCGCCAAGTCTTCGCTATTCACCCAGTCGGCGAAAGCGCCCAGCGACTTCTTGCCGATGCCGCGCGCCGGCGTATTGATGACGCGCTCGAAGCTGACGCGGTCGTCCGGGTTATAAATCAGCCGCAGGTAAGCCAGCAGGTCTTTGATCTCGCGCCGCTGATAAAAGCCGAAGCCGCTCAGCAAGACATGTGGCAGGCGAGCGCGGATGAAAGCTTCTTCGAAGGCGCGCGATTGGGCGTTCGTGCGATAGATAACGGCGATGTCGCTGTAGGCGATGCCCGCGGATTCGCGCAGCTTGCGCACTTGCTCCAGCACAAAGTCGGCTTCGAATTGTTCGTCAGCGGCTTCGTGCAGAGTGATCGGCTCGCCCTGGCCGCGGCTGGTATGCAAGTTCTTGGGTGTGCGATTGCGGTTGTTGTTGATGACTGCGCCAGCAACATCCAGAATAGTCTGCGTGCTGCGGTAATTCTGCTCTAGCAAGACGACAGCCGGCTCGGGGTAATCTTTGCGGAAACGCAGCAGATTGCGATAATCCGCGCCACGAAAACGATAAATCGCCTGGTCTTCATCGCCGACCACAAAGACAAATTGCTGCGGGGCAGACAGCAGCTTCACCAGGTGATATTGCACCGTGTTGGTATCTTGAAATTCGTCTACCAGCACCGCCAAAAAACGATCTTGATAATCTTTGCGCCGCTCGTCGCTCTTTTCCAACAGCAGCGCCATATTCAGCAGCAAATCGCCGAAGTCCATGGCGTTGGCAAGTTTGAGCTCGCGCTGATACGCAGCATAGACGCGCGCCACACGCTCGTCGAAGCGGCTGATCGCCTGATAGCGTTCGGGCAAGATCATTTCGTTTTTGGCAGCCGAGATTCTGTTGTTGATGCGCCGGGGCGGGTTTTCTTTGGGGTCCAGGCCCAGGTCGGCCACGATCGCCTTGATGAGCCGCTGGGAATCATCGCTGTCGTAGATGACCCAATTATCGCGATAACCGAGAATCTGGGCGTCGCGCCGCAAGAAACGCGCGCAAGTCGAATGAAATGTGCCGATCTGCAAGCCGCGCAGTTTGCTGTCCAGCAGCTTCTCCACCCGTGCGCGCATTTCGCCAGCAGCCTTGTTGGTGAAAGTGACCGCCAGGATGCGATGATGTGGCACATGGTGCTCTTGTATCAGCCAGGCGATGCGCCGCGTCAACACGCTGGTTTTGCCGCTGCCGGGACCAGCCAACACCAGCGCTGGCGCCAGGTCCGCGGTGATGGCGGCGATTTGCTGCGGATTCATGCCTTCCAACAGCGGATGCTTGCTGCTCACTTGTGTGCCTCTCGATCGCTTCGAGCCAGCGCTGGACGACATCATTTCGACTGCGTGACAGAGTATTATATCAGAAATTTTGAGCTAGGGGGCGGAAACAATCTTTTCAAAACAGGGCAATCGCGTCAAACAATTTGCCAGCGAGTGCACCGAGTAAACGAGGAGTACTCAAAAAACCTCGGTGTACTCGGTGCTAGAGTGTTAGGGGCTGGGCGTGGCGATGATGATGGATTCGACTGTCGGTCCAAATACCGGCGCATCGTCACCTGGCGCAAGGCTGGAATTATCCACCGTCAGCGGCAGTTCGACATGGATAGAGCCGCCACTCAAAGAAGTCGCGACCAGGCGCAAGACCACATCGCCATCCGGCACCTGCGCAGCCAGCGTATCCCAGCTGACCAGCGGCGTGCCATATTGCGGCATCAGCACCAGCGAAGCCATGATCGGGTAAAATGTATCGGGCTCGGCGGAGGTTGCATAGAGCAGTTCGAACCTGTCGAAGTCGGGCGCTTGCACTTGTCCGCGAACTTCGACCACGCCACTTACCACCGCGCCGGGATTGGGGCTGCTCAGGCTGATCAGCGGCAACTGCATGCCCTGCGCACAAGCGGCTTGTGGCGGCGGAAGCAGCGGCAGCGTTAGTCCCAGGCTTTCGGCGTAGTCGCGGCCTTCGTCCGTGTTGTTCAGCCATTCCAGCGCTTCTGGCTCGTCGATGACGGCAAAGTTCATCTGCGTCGCCTGGTTGGGACAGAATTCGTTGGCGCGCAGCAGCGACCAACTGTCGACTGTGTAACGCTGCAAGAAACCCTGCTCGGCTGGCGGCGGAAGCTGTTCATTCAAGAACAAGTCGGTGCTTGGCTGCGGGCAATTCGCCGAGAGCAGTGTGCCTGTCGTGCGGCAGATTTCGCGAGCCACGACCCCACCGGGATTTTCAAAAGGCACGGGCGGATAACGCTCGCTGGCGGCTGCCATCACGCCATTCCAAACTGGCGCGGCGCTGCGAATGCCGCTGGTGTTGTAGGTTGGCGAATTGTCATGCGTGCCCAGCCAGACGCCCACGACTGCGCCTCGCGTGAAGCCCAGCGTCCACAAATCGCGGCTGCCGTTGGTCGTGCCCGTCTTTGCCGCGACGATATTCTGCGCAGGCAAACCCATCTGCGCCAGGGTCATCGCCGAATTGGGCTGGAAGCTCGGCTGGCGCGCTGCATCATCGCTGAGGATATTTTGCATCAGGTAGGCCAGCGCGGGCGATATCACCGGCTGTGGTGCCGGGCGCTCGCGAGGAATCTCAACAAGTTCGCCATCTTTGCTCTCGGTGATGCGCTCGATAGCGTACAAGTCGGCGCGCTGCCCGCCATTGGCGAAGACGCTGTAGGCGCTCATCATGTCAGCCAGGCGGACTTCGTTTGCGCCCAGCGAAGTCGCCAGCGTCAGCAGCGTGTCGGGGGTGAACTGAATGCCAAAGGCTTCGGCAAAATTGGCATAGCGCCCAAGGCCGACATGGTCGCGGAATAGCTTGACCGTGGGCACATTGTAGCTATTTTGCAAGGCCTCGCGCAGGGAGACGGCACCATGAAAACGGCGGTCGACATTTTGCGGTTCATAGAGGCCGCCCGCGCCCAAATCTGCCAACAGCGGCACATCCCAGATGATGCTAGCGGACGTCAGGTATGCGCCTTCGTCCTTCTGCAGCGCCGCCGCATAGACGAGCGGTTTGATGGCCGAGCCGGGCTGCTGCCAGCTCAGCGCGTTGTTGACCTGGCCCGCGACCGGGTCATAAAAGTCA
>DAOUJB010000557.1:0-3661 GCA_034423155.1 Anaerolineae bacterium
GTCGTCAAAGAGCTGGACCCGGCGCAGGTTCGCGGCGCGTTGATCCTGGTGCCGCTGATGAACACATCCGGCTTTGAATTCACGCAAGTCAACAGCGCCTGGGACGACAAGCACCTCAACCGCCTGGGACGCGGCGACGCGGACGGCAGTATCAGCCAGCAGATGGTGCATCAGTATTACCAAGCGGCTATCGCCAATGCCGATGCCCTGCTGGATATCCGCAGCGGCTCGCAATGGAGCTATCACCACTTCGCCGGCGTCTACAGCGCGGGCGATGTCGCAAAGAGCCGCGACCTGGCTGTGGCGCTGGGACTGCCACAGGTCGTGCTGGGGCTGGGCGCGGACGACTCGATGGCGCGCGAGGCGGCGCAGGCCGGGCTGGCGGTTGTGGCGGCGCATATCGGTGGCGGACCTGGCTTGCGCGACTACCGCGAACGCGACTTGGGGCGCATCCGCAATGCCGTGCTGAACGCCATGCGACACCTGGACATGCTGGCTGGCGAACTGGAATCCGATACTGACAGCGTCGTCGTGCTGCAACAGCACACGCTGATTATGCCCACGGGCGCGCGCGGCTTCACTTTCATGGACAAGACCCTGCGTGGCAAAGCTGTCGAAGCCGGCGACCAGTTGGGCTATGTGCGGCATCCTTTCAGTGGCGAAGCGCTGGAAGCCATCTGCGCTCCCCGCGGCGGCATCGTGGTCGAAGGCGGCGCAGCCTGGCCTGTCGTGCCCGAAGACACCATGCTGGCTATGCTGGGCGACCTGGTCGAGGAGATCGCGTTGCGCTGATGATCCTCGCCGCCCTCAACCGCAGCAGCTTCCGCGTGCACGAATACCGCTGGTATTGGGCGGGCAATGTCCTGGTGCATATCACTTTTCTGCTGCAGGCGGTGGCGCTGGGCTGGCACATGTTGGCGCTGACGGGTTCGGCATTTCAAGTCGGGCTGGTGGCCTTCAGCTATGGCTTGCCGCTGCTGGTGATATCGCCCTTCTCTGGTTTGGTGGCCGACCGCGTCAAACGGCAGTGGCTGGTGCAATTGAGCCTGGGCGCGGCCGTGCTGGCTTCGGCGATATTGGCTACCCTGGCGGCGAACGGCGGCACGACAGCGCTGCAAGTCTTGCTGACTTCTTTTGCGCTGGGCAGCTGTTTCGCCTTTTATGCGCCGGCGCGGATGGCGCTGCTGCCCAACCTCGTCCCGGACGACATGGTCTTCAACGCCACCACGCTGAGCTACAGCGGCACGCGCTTGATGGGATTCTTCGGTCCCGTGCTGGCGGGGGCGCTGCTCGACCTCGCGGATATCGCCGTGACTCTGGCTGTGCAGACGGCGCTCTTCGCCATTGGCGCGGGCATCTATTTCAAAGCCACCTATTTTTTGCCAGCGCCCAAACGAAAGAAAGGCGGCGGGCGAATGCTGAGCGGATTCGGCGAGGTTCTGGCTTACCTGCGAGAACAGCGGGCGCTTTTTGCCTTGACGCTGCTGGCGCTGGTTTTTGTGCCAATTGGCATGCCTTATCAAAAGCTGATGCCCATATTCGTCGATGAAGTCCTGCGCGAGGGACCGGCTCTGTTGGGCTTGTTGGTGGGCAGCGCCAGTTTGGGCTCGGCGCTTTCGGGCTTTGCGGTCGCGTTGATCGGCGATGTCTATCCCAAAGGACTGGCGGTGTTGGTGTTCTCCAGCCTGTTTGGCCTGGGCTTGGTGGTTTTCTCGCTGATGAGCGACAGCTTTCTCGCCTGGGGGCTGATCTTCGTCATCGGCATCTTTTCCGGCATCTTCTTGACGCTGATCAACGCCCTGCTGCTGACTCTGCTGCCCGATGAACTGCGCGGACGCATGATGAGCCTGTGGGGCATGGTCTGGGGATTGATCCCGCTGACGACGCTGCTGGCTGGCGCTGTTGCCGAGTCGCACGGCATTTCGATTGTCCTGGCTGGCTGCGGCGCCTGCGTCACCACAGCTTGCTTGTGGATGCTGGCGACGCGCTCTCCGTTGCTTGATCTCTAGGACGGCTGATGACGCTGCTGCTGCGCAATCACGAACTCCGCGGGCTGATGAGCATCGCCGAATATATTGACGCGGTCGAGGCAGGCTATCGCGAGGTTGGTGCCGGGGCGGGCGCAGCCTTCCCGCGCGAGAACCTGTGGATCGCCGGCGAAAAACACGCTGGCCAAGCTGGTGGACACTTGCCAGCTGGTCGCAAAGCTTCTTTCAAGTTCAAAGCGGCGCTGCTGCCCGGCTTGGGCGGGGCTGGCATAAATGCTTATACGGCTGGCTTGCCGAGCGGGCTGGAAACATTCATGTTCCTCTTCGATACCGATACTGGGGCGCTGGCCGCGATACTGGAGGTGCTCTATTACGACTGGCTGAAGACGGCGGCGGTCTCGGCATTGGCGGCGCGAATACTTGCACCGGCGGGCAGCGCGACACTTGCGCTATTCGGCACGGGACGGCATGCCCGCTCGCAGCTCTATGCCCTGACTCATGCGCTGCCCATAAAGCGCGTGCAAGCCTACAGCCGCGATGCAACCAAGCGCCGCGCCTTTTGCCAGCGGATGTCAGCCGAGCTGGATATTGAAGTTGCGCCGGCCGCTTCTCCCGCCGAGGCTTTGCGCGCTGCCGATCTTGTCATCACCATCACCACCTCGGGGAGCCCGGTCTTTGCTGCCGCCGACCTGCCCGACCGTCCCCTGCACATCAACGCCTTGGGCGCGCATTATCCCTGGGTGCGCGAAGTCGACGAGGCGACGGTGCTGCAAAGCCGCGTCTTTGTGGATGAAATGCGGCAAGGCTGGGCGGAAAATGGCGAAATCGTCATGCCGCTGCAAGCTGGCGCGATCGACAAATCGCATGTCGCTGGCGACCTGGGCATGCTGCTAGCGGGCAAGGCGCAGGCGCGTCTGCCCGATACGCACTGGACGCTCTTCTTGTCCGGCGGCACCGGCATAGAAGATGTCGCTGTGGCGAGCCGCCTCTATCAGAAGGCGCTGCAACGCGGCATTGGCACACAATATCCGTTTAATCTACCCTATCAATTCGAGCTATAAGGAGAAGACCTGCATGCTGACTCACGATGCCCTGAAACGAGATACCGCCAGGCGTGTCCAACGTTTGCAAGCCATGATGCGCGACCAAGACCTGGACGCGCTGATCATCACCGGGCAGGCTGCGCCGGGCGGCCTGGGTGCCATCCGCTATATCACCCATGCGCATCTGTGGGGCGGCGGCGCCTTTGCCATCCTCGGCCGCGACGACCCACACCCCTGGCTGCAAGTCTGGAGCAGTTATCAGGCTGTCTGGAGCCGCAACGAAACCACCACCCTGCCCGAACGCGTGCTTTCGCCCTACGAAGATATCGTGGCCGCCACCGCGGACACCGCCAAAGATTACGCCACCAACAGCAAGCGCATCGGCATGGTCAACATGAACAAGCTGATGGCGATCGGCACTTATCACGCCTTCGCACGCGAACTGGACGGCTATGAAATGGTCGAGGTCACCGATGCCTTCAACGCCATCCGCCAGATCAAAACGCCTTTCGAACTAGAAGCGATCCAGCAGAATGGCGCGATTTTGGACAGCGCCATGGATATCTTCGTCGACGAAGCCGCTGTTGGCGCGCGCTATTGGGATGTCTGCGCCGCGGTCGAAGGCTATAT
>DAOUJB010000558.1:0-14854 GCA_034423155.1 Anaerolineae bacterium
GATAGAAGATGCGCTCTTCGCGGCGGGCGCTGGGCGAGATAGGACGAAGCAAGCGTCGAAACATCAATCACACTCAATTACTCGGATGGCAGAATGGAGGGAGACCGCTGAGCAATCTCCCTCTTTCGGTTGCAGCTTACGACATTGAACTACATATCGGCGACGGAGTCGAGGGCGGCTTGGCCTTCTGCCGTGATGGCGGCGATGGCGTCATCGACCGATGTTTCGCCCAAGCGCAACAAGCCGGCTTCACGACCCAGAATGTTGCTAACTTGCGCGGCAGCCAGCGACGAGAAGGGAGGACCTGTCACCGCGTAATCGAACATCGCTTCCAGGAAGTAACGTCCGGACGGCGGCGCTGGATCGGAAGTCAGCCAGGCTTCCAAGCCTTCTGGACGCGCTGGTGAACCGCGACCCGACAGGCTCCACATGAAGATCATGCCGTCCAGGCTGAGGTATTCACGCAGGTAGCGCCAGGCCACATCGGGCTTGTCGCTGGTCGGCGTGATGCCATAACCGCTGCCGAATGCGCCGGTGCTGCGGGTGCCATCGGCGCCCATGGGCGTCGGCGCGACATCCCACTCAAAGTTCGCCAGCGCCCGCATGCTCGGCGTGCTCCAGGTGGCGATATGCCCCATAGCGCAAGCCCCGCTGCGGAAGGGATTCTGGTTGGGGAAGGCTTCTGATTCCGTGCCGCTGGGGGCTGCGCCGGCTTCGTGAATCAGGTTGTACCAGTGGTTGAGCGCTTCGCGGACTTCGGGCGTGTCCATGGTCATCTGGGTTTCATCCTCGTTCAACGAGGCTCCGCCCCACGCGCCCAGGAAGAAACCGCCGCCGCTGTTGCCCAGATTCAGTTGACCATCCCAGCCCCAAACGCCCATATCGGCATCGGTCAGCTCGATGGCCGCGGCCGCCATGTCTTCCATCGTCCAGTCTTCACTGGGGTAATCCATGCCAGCGGCGTCGAACATGTCGACATTGTAGCCGAGGATGACCGGTCCGTGGTCGTAGGGTAGCGCGTGGATGCGGCCATTGACGCGATAGAGGCGCACCGACTCTTCCCACATGCCATCGACATTGAATTCTTCGTCGGCGACGACGATATCGTGAATATCAATGATGATGCCCTCATGCGCCCAAGGCGTCGCGCGGCTGCCATGCACATAGATGATGTCGGGCAAGGTGCCAGCGGCTGCCCAGGCGGGGACGACATTGTTGTGGTCTGCCCAGGTGTTGTAGGTGATGTTGATCTTGATATCCGGATGCCGCTCCATGAAGCCTTCGTCGTACTCGGCCTGGCGCGGACGGAAGGCTGCTTCCCAGTGACGCCCAAAGGTCAACTCGACCGTGTCTTGGGCGGCGGCGATATTGCGCAGCGGACCCAAGCCCGCCAAGGCAACGCCAGAGCTGCTGGCAGCCGCGAGTTTCAGGAAAGCGCGGCGTGATAGTTGCTGCTTGTTCATGATATTTCCTTTCTCTGCAAGAATTGTAATCGAGCCGATACTGCAGTGTGGATCGCACTTGGTCCTGGCGCGCCTCCTTTCCCGACAACAGGCTGGAGTCCGTGAACGACTAATGCGTCTCTTATTGTAGACGAGAACTGCCGAGTTGTCAAAAACCCGTCCGCGCATGCTTCACAAACGCGGATCCAAGACAGCAATCTCATCCTTGGTTCTTGTATATCAGTGGCGGACGACAGGCCAGCGCTCTCAAAACCAACCACAAACCTCTCCCCAAGCTAGAGGGAGTAGTATCGGTCACTGACAGGCGAATTGACGAGCGAGACTTTGCCTCCGCACTCCCACTTGACAAAAGCACGCTGGATGGTTATCGTGTTTGTACGACCATTTGGTACATAATTTGATAATATCAAACAGGCGAATGCATGGATATTAATCTCACGGGAAAGACGGCTTTGATCACGGGCGGCAATGTGGGCATCGGCGCGGGCATCGCCAGACAGCTGGCTGGCTGTGGCGCGGAAGTCGCCATCACCTACTATTCGCACAAGAGCGAAGCCGCAGCAACTTTGCAGTCGATCTGCGACCAGGGCGGTCGCGCCGATATGTTCTATCTGGATGCTACCGACAGCGCCCAAGTCGCGCGAGTCGTTGCCCAAGCCGCTGCCGCAATGGGCGGGCGCATCGATATTCTGGTCAACAACGCCGGGCACCTGGTCGACCGCGTGGATATCTGCGCTATGTCCGATAAACACTGGCACCAGGTCATTGATGTCAATTTGACCAGCGCCTTCTATTGCACGCGGGAAGCGCTGAAAGTCATGCCCGACGGTGGACGCATCGTGAATATGTCGTCGCTGGCCGGGCGCAACGGCGGCGGCAATGGCACAGCAGCGTATGCAGCGTCAAAAGCTGGCGTCATCGGGCTGACGCGGGGCTTGGCGAAGGAGCTCGCGCCCAGAAAGATCACCGTGAATGCGCTGGCACCCGGCTTCATCGTCGATACGCCCTTCCACGAGACATTTACTGGGCAAGAGAATTATGCCGGCATCATCGGCGGCATTCCGCTCGGTGTGGCTGGCGTGCCGATGATGTCGCGGGCGCAGTGCTCTATTTCGTTTCCGACCTCGGCAAGTGGGTTACCGGTCAAGTCGCCGAGATCAATGGTGGCGCCTGGTTCGTTTAATGGCAAAAGGCATGTCTGCATCCGTGCGGGAATACTTGCTGCTGCGCCGCCATTCGCTGGACGGGTGGCGCGCCCTGGCGCAGACGAGTCATGCAGCCCAAGCCCAGCGTTTGCTGCGGCAAGCCAATTCGCATCACGACCAACTGCCACCGCCCGAGCATCCCAGCGACTCGATCACTTACATCGGCACAGCTGTGCTCAATCTGGCGCTGGCATTCCTGCTGTCGGACGATGAAGCGCATCTGGTCGCCGCCCGCCGCTGGATCAAAGCCGCCCTGGCCTATCCGCATTGGGGCAAAGAGCGCATGCCCGACCACGACCTCGATGCCGCCTGGCTCTTGTTTGGGCTGGGGCTGGGCTATGACTGGCTCAAAGATGTCTTGCCGTCCGCCGAGCGTTTGGCTCTGCGCGACAAGCTGGCTTGGCAAGGCGAGAAGCTCTATCAATTTGCCCTGGAGACCGAAGGCCGCTGGTGGAGTAGTGCCTATTGGCAGAATCATAATTGGATTTGTTATGGCGGCTTGGCGACAGTTGCCTATGCCCTGATGGAAGAGCTTGAAGAAGCCGCTTGCTGGGCAGCCCGCGCCCGCGACAACTTCGCGCAAGCCCTGGCCCTGATGCCCGAAGACGGCTCAAACTACGAAGGTCCCGTTTATTGGCGCTACGGCTTCATCTGGTTCTTGATTTATGCCGACTTGCTGCAGCAGCAAACGGGCGAAAACCTGCATGAATCCGACTTCTTGCGAAATACTTTTTTCTATCGGCTGTATCTCTGCGGACCCAACCTGGTCGATACCGCCAACTTTGGCGACTGCCACGACCGGCGCAGCGCCCACACCGCGGCAGTCTATGCGCGCCTGGCGGGCTTGTATGACATCGGCGAGGCGCAGTGGCTCTATCACCACTTCTATCGCAGGGGAGAATGGCAGCGCGAAGGCGAAGAAGGGCTGGTCAAACCGGGTCTGTGGGCGGAGTCGGGCTTGGAATTCATGTGGTACGACCCGCGCACGAATCCCTCGCCGGTGGATCGCCTGCCGCTACAGCGATTCTTCCCCGATCTGGGATTGGTCTCGGCGCGCAGTTCCTGGGGGTCCGATGCGCTGATGCTGGCCTTCAAATGTGGCGCGCCCAACGGAATCAAAGCCTGGCACAGCGGGCAGGCCATCAATCGCAAGCACGACTGGATGACACACAGCATCGGGCACGACCATCCCGATGCCAACAGCTTCATCCTCATCCAAGGCGATGATTATATTGCTGTCGATGATGGCTATGCCAAGTCCAAGCTAACGGCTCATCACAGCACGCTGCTCGTAGACGGCTGCGGTCAATATGCCGAAGGTCAATACAACGCCTTCCGCGACCTGGACGAAAGCTGGGGAGCGCGGCTGGAAGCGACCTTCGCCTGCGGCAAGCTGGTTTATGCTCGTGGCGAAGCGGCGCGCGCTTATGACAAATCGCTGGACTTACGCCAATTCACGCGCGAGATAGTTGTCCTGGCCGGCGATGCGGTCATCATCAACGACACAATCGACTCGGGTCGCAAGCACGACTATCAGTGGCTGTTGCAGACCGATGCGCCCGCCGAGCCACACAGCGAGGGCAGATTCACCATCAGCGCTGGCGATACCACTTGCCGACTCCATGCCTTGCAGCCCGACGACATCCGCCATCGCCTGTCTTGCAAAGAAATCACCGCCAACCCGACATCGGCGAAGCCCGACTGGATCATCCGCCGGTTGCAGCACACCTTGGCGCTTTCGCCGAGCGAACCGCGCACCGACTGTCGTTTCAGCGTGATCCTGGATATGGCTGGATTCGCCGTGCACACACAGCCAGCCCAACGCGGAGTCGCCGCCGCTCTTTGCAAGGGCGAATCGCGCTGGCAGATCGGCTTGTCGACCGGGCGAAATGGCATCATGAGCGCTCGGCTGAATGTCGATGGCCGGTTCTTCGCCGGGCGCTGGCAGGGCAGCCGCCTTGCCCAATACCTGGCGGTCGATGTCACTTCCATGTGGCTGGATGGGAAATTGCAGGTGGTGGCGGACAGCCCGGTCAACATCGGCTTGTGGTGGACGGGCGAAGAGTTGCGCCTGAAGGTATTCGCGGCCGCGCCGACCTGGCTGCGCATCGCGGCGAACCGACCGTCCAGTTTGACACGCGACGGTCTAGCCTTCGACTTTACCTATGATGAGCTGAGCGGCCTGGTCTGGCTGCATCTGGAGATCGGCGAATCAGAATTTGTCCTGAACTGATTGTCGCCAGCGCAGCAATCGGCAAGCGAGTTGATCGGGGTCGACGCGAATGAGAATGGCCAGCAAAGGCAAGGGAACAGCACTTTCACCCAGAACCCGGGAAGCGCTAAACGGCTACCTGTTCACATCGCCCTGGCTGCTGGGTTTCTTGATCTTCGTGGTGGGACCAATGATCGGGCTGATCTGGCTGAGCTTCCACCGCTGGGATTTGATAGGCGACCCGCGTTTTGTCGGCTGGCGCAATTTCGAGCGTTTATTCAGAGATCGGCTTTTCTTGAAATCGCTGGAAGTCACGGTCATTTATGGCTTGGGCCGGGTGCCGCTGGGCATTATCGTGGCGCTGGGAACGGCGCTTTTGCTCAACAACCGGCGCATCAAATTCATCGGCATCTGGCGCACCATCTATTACATGCCGGTCGTGCTGCCGCCGGTGGCGATCTCGCTGGTATGGATGTGGATTTACAACCCTCGTTATGGCATTGTGAACTCGACGATCCAGCAGTTGCTAGGCGTGCCCGGACCGCGCTGGCTGGACGACCCGGCGCTGGTCTTGCCATCGCTGATGATCATGGCGGTATGGGTGGCGGCCGGGCGCAATATGATCATCTACCTTTCGGGTTTACAAGGCATTTCCAACGAGTTGTACGAAGCTTCGTCTATCGATGGCGCGGGCTTTTGGCGGCAATTCTGGCGCATCACCCTGCCCCTGCTGACGCCGGTCATCTTCTTCAATCTCATCACCGGCATGATCGATACTTTCAAGCTCTTCACGCAGGCTTACATCATGACCGAAGGCGGACCGCGCAATCAGTCGCTCTTCTTCACCTATTACCTCTTTCAAAAAGGCTTTCAGCAATATCAGATGGGCTATGCCGCGGCGATGGCGCTGATCGTCTTTTTCATCATCATGGGGCTGACGCTGCTGATCTTCCGCTGGTCAAAAGCCTGGGTCTTCTATGAAGGCGAACTTGCGACAGGGGGCAAGTAGACAAATGGCTGCCAATATCGCACTGCCCACCACGAGACGCAAGCACTTCTGGCAAGAAAAAGTCTTCCCTTACCTGAGCGTAATCGCGATCTACTGCATCTTGCTGCTGGGCGCGGTGATGATCTTCTTCCCATTCGCCTGGACGATCTCGACATCGCTGAAAACCGAGCAGCAGGTGCTGGAATATCCGCCGACCTGGGTGCCCGATCCTGTGCAATGGGAGAATTATCCCGATGCGCTCACCGCGCGGCCCTTTGATCGCTACTATATCAACACCACCATCATCACGGTGCTGAGCGTCATCGGGCAAGTGGCCAGCTCAGCTGTGGTCGCCTATGGATTCGCCCGTTTTCGCTTTCCCGGGCGCGGCTTGATGTTCATGATCGTGCTCAGCACCTTGATGATCCCATTCCACATGTTGATCATCCCGCGCTTCATCTTGTTCAAATATCTGGGCTGGCTGGATACTTTCGCGCCCTTGATCATCCCCAATTTCTTCGGCGGGGCGTTTTCGATCTTTTTGCTGCGTCAGTATTTTTTGACCATCCCGCTCGACCTGGACGAAGCCGCCAAGATGGACGGCGCAAGTTCCCTGCAGATCTTTTTGAGCATCATCATGCCGCTGGCTCGGCCTGCATTGGGCGCGGTGGCGGTCTTTGAATTCATGTCGTCTTGGAACGACTTCCTCGGTCCCTTGATCTATTTGAGTTCCGACCGCAACTACACGGTTTCTATCGGTTTGGCGGCCTTCCGCAACGACTACTTCACCGCCTGGCACTTGTACATGGCTGCCGCCGCCGTGGCCATGTTGGCGCCGCTGATCGTCTTCTTCCTCGCGCAGAAGTACTTCATCAGCGGCGTCGCCTTGACCGGTTCTGGTGGATCGAAAGGCTAGGCAAAGGCAGCGAAAGGAGGTGGCGCAGGCGAGAAAAACCAGCACCAACTCGCGGCAATCCAATCCAAATTGATAGGAGCAAAAACATGTTGCGCAATCGCAAGACCCTGCTAATCGCCCTCGCTGTGGCGATCGTCCTTTTGCCCAGCCTAGGCGCAGCCGCACAAGACGCCGGCGTGACCATCAAGTGGTTCATGCGCTGGGACCAGAATCGCGTGGAAAATGTCGCCATGCCTGTCGCCGAAGCCTTCACCGAAGCGACCGGCATCGGCGTCGAATTCGAGAATATCGGCAGCGGCAGCGACTATTACACCAAGCTGCAGACGACAGTCGCCGGTGGCACCCCGCCCGATGTCTTTTATCCGGCCACGCATGTCGCCAATGCCTATGCCAGCAAGGGCGCACTGCTGACCATCGACGAATTCGTCGAGCGCGACGGCATCGACCTCAGCCTTTATGACCCGACCATCCTGGCGAACTACAAGCGCGATGGCTCGCTGCATTGCCTGCCTATCGACAACGCCGCCCTGGTCGTCTACTACAACAAGGAAATTTTCGATGCCGCTGGCGTCGATTATCCGGTAGATGGCTGGACATGGGACGACTTCCTCGCCACGGCGCAGGCGCTTACCCTGGATACCGATGGCGACGGCGTCACCGACCAGTTCGGCGTCGACACCTTCCGCAACTACTGGCCCATGGTGGTATGGACGAACACCGACCGCGGTCTCTTCGACGATGTGCGTCAGCCGACCGAGTTCTATGGCATGGATCAAGGCGTCATCGACTCTGTGCAGTTCGTCGCCGACCTGATCCTCGAGCACAATGTCATGCCGTCCGATGAGCAGCGTGCCGATATCAGCGACCTGTTCGCAGCGGGCAAGTCGGCTATGCAAGTCGTTGGCCACTGGCGCATGCAGCGTTATCTGGGCTCGGGCTTCGACTTCGACATGGCGGCGCTGCCCCTGGGCGAGAGCGGCGAAGCAGTCAACCGCGCCGATGGCAGTTGCTTTGCCATTTCCGCCGACAGCGAGCATCCCGAAGAAGCCTGGGAGCTGGTGAAGTTCCTGGCGGGTCCCGGTTCGCTTGGCGTCAACATGCTGCTGGATTTGCAGGTGATGACACCGGTGCTATCCGAATACAAGAGCGACCCGCGCTTCCTGGAGCCGGAACTGCTGCCGGGCAGCAACAAAGCCGCCTTCTTGGCCGGCGAGGGCAACTACTTCTCGATGTACGATCCCATCCATCCCATGTACTCGGCTTTCGATTCGCTGTGGAAGCAAGAGTTGGGCGAGGTCTGGATCGGCGCGGCCACGGCCGAAGAAGCCATGATGCGCATTGACGAAGAAGTCAGCTACATCCTCGAGAACCTGCAAGACTACGAATAGAGGGGCTTCCCCCCTCGGTCCCCCCATATCAATTGGGGGGAAGCTCGCGATGAAAGCGGATGCGCGTGCCGAAAACCCAGGCAGAAACCGCGTATCCGCCGCAATAATTTCCCCTCCCTGATGCTTCGGGGAGGGGCCGGGGGTGGGGTAGACATAGGTGTAACATGCCCAAGATTCTCGCGCTAGCATTTCTAAGCCTGCTGTTCTGTCTGCCCAGCAACGCGCAAACCGGCGAGCAATATTATGTGCATCCGCAAGGCGACGACGATAATTCCGGGACGAGCCTGGCCGAGCCTTTCCGCAGCATTCAACAGGCTTTGCAGCTGGCGCAACCCGGCGACACCATTCACTTGCAGCCTGGTCATTATTATCAAGATGTCTACACCGTCCGCGATGGAGCGCCGGGCAATCCTATTACGGTTGTCGGCACGCGGCAGGCTGTCGTGCACGGCTTAACCAGCAACCGCATCTTCCAAGTGCATCACGATTACATCAGCCTGATCGGCTTCAGCATCGATGGCCTGCGCCGCAATGCCGAGCCGAATCGCATGGGCGCATTTCGTGAGAAGCTGCTGTATGTGATCGGCTACGATGTGCGCGATGGCGTGAATAACCTGCGCGTGCTGAACATGACTTTTCGCAATGCCGGCGAAGAATGCCTGCGCCTCAAATACTTCGCGCGGGACAACGAGATCGCCTGGTCGACCTTCCACGACTGTGGCATTTGGGACTTTGTTTTTGATGCCCACGGCGTGGTTGGCGAAGCGATCTACATCGGCACATCCAGCAAGCAATGGGACATCAACCTGACGATTGAACCGGACATCACCGCGCACAACTGGGTGCATCACAATATCATCGATACCCAGGGCAACGAATGCGTGGAAGCCAAAGAAGGCACGCAGCACAACATCATCGAATACAACATCTGCACGGGACAGAAAGACCCCAACTCGGGCGGCATCGTCTCGCGCGGCAAAGCCAATATCATCCGTTACAACGAAATCCATGACAGCGTTGGCGCGGGCATCCGACTGGGCGGACACCTGGTCGATGGCGTTCAATATGGCGTGGAAAACGAGGTCTATGGCAACCTCATCTATAACAACCAGGCGGGCGGGGTCAAGATTCTTGTGGACGGTCAGGGGCAGATCTGCAGCAATCGACTTTGGGACAACGCCGCGGGCGACACCACAGGCGCTTTCGGCAGTCGCTATGACCCGGCCGCGCCTTGCTCGGCAGACGCATAGGCAGAGGTGCGCGGTTCCAGCGAATAGCCGAGCTTGCCCGAGATGCGCCTGGCGACTTCGACCACTTTTTCGCCATAAGTGGGGATCTTCGCTTCATCCAGGCGAGACAAGGGAAACGACACGCTGACAGCAGCCACGGGCGCAGCGCCATAACTGTGTATGGGCGCGGAGATGCACAATCCGCCGATCTCGTTCTCTTCGCGCTCAATGGCATAGCCCTGCTGGCGAAATGCTGTGAATTGTCTCATCAATTCTTCGATGTTGGTGATGGTATTGGGCGTCATGGGCTCCAAGCGATAGGACTGCAGAATCGACAGCGATTCCTGCGCCGGCAGATGCGACAAGATGGCTTTGCCCAGCGCGGTGGAATGAGGCCAGGCGCGTTTGCCAATATGGTTGCGGAAGCCCAAGCTCTTTTCACTCAGCAATCGTTCAATATAGATGATTTGGTTTTCTTCCAGGATGGCCAGGTTGACGCTCTCGGAAGACCAATCGCGCAGGAATTCCAACTCGGGCATGGCGATCTTGCGGATCTCGATCTGGTCGAGCAGCACGCCAGCGCGTTCCACCAACTGCAAGCCCAGGTGATAGCGACGATTCTCCGGGTTCTGGGCGATGTAGCCATTGCGCTGCAGGGTATAGACCAGCCCCGAGGCTGTGCTCTTGTGCAAGCCGAGCGCCTTGGCAATATCGGTGATGCCCAATTCTGGCGATTGCGGACCAAAGAGCGACAAGATATCCAGCGCGCGCTGCAGCGACGCAATGATGCGCGGATCTTTCTTTTTTTCGCTCATGCCCAGCGACCCCGACATTGCTTCTGCCCTCAGCAAGCTCGAGTAAGTCGTGAAAAAACAATTTGCCACAGAGACACAAAGGCACAGAGAAAAACCTTGCTTTTCTCTCGGTGTACTCTTTCAACTCGGTGTACTCGGTGGTTCATTTTTTCTTTCATTACTTTATTGATGTTACTTCTATCCTACCGCAAAGCAGCGAAAATCATATGCGCAAGTCGCTGCCTGCGCCGGCCAGCAATCCCGCTTTGGCAGTTGAAAACCGATTGTGGTATGCTAGCCAGCGTTTGCCAGCCATCTTGACGCGTTTCTTTATGCCCAAGCCCAAAGTCATCCATCAGCCGCAGACACAGCAAGCCCTGCAACGCGGTTTCGACCAACTGGTGCAGGCTGTCGCGCCGACACTGGGTCCGCTGCCGCGCCGCGCTATCACCCAAAATCTGGACAAGTTTGAGTTGCTGGACGATGGCGGTACCATCGCCCGCCGCATCATCGCCATCCCTGATCGACAGGCCGACGCCGGTGCCATGCTGCTGCGACAGGCGCTGTGGAAGATGCAGCAAACACTTGGCGACGGCACGGCCACGCTGGCTGTGCTCTACCAGCAGATTTATAAAGAAGGGCTGCGTTTTTTGGCGGCCGGCTGCGACCCTAACCGCCTGCGCGCGCACATGTTGGGGCTGCTGCCAGCGCTCAGCCGGCGACTGCTTGCCGATGCCCGCCAGTTGCACAGCCAGGCCGAGCTGAGCGCTTTGGCTTTTAGCATCTGTACCGACGAAGAGATGGCCGACAGCCTAGGCGAAATCGTCTACACGCTGGGGCGCTTTGGGCAGGTCGATGTCCGCGCCGGGCACGGTCGCCAGCTGACGCACAATTATGTCGAAGGCAGCTATTGGCAAGGTGGCGCGCAGAGCAAAGAAATGTTGCGCGGCACAACGCGCGCAATCGCCGAAATGCACGATGCCGCCATCCTCGTCAGCGATGCCGAGATCGAAGAACCGGCCGAGCTCGTGCCGGTCATGCAGCTGGCTTTGCGCAGTGGCATCAAACAGCTGCTGCTGATCGTGGGTTCGATATCGGAAAAAGGCTTGTCGGTGGTGCTGGACGAGCGGCTGCGCACGAGAATGCAAACACTTGTCATCAAGCTGGATGAATTTGTGCCAGCCGACTTGCAACAGGCCAACGCCGATATCGCGCTGTTGACAGGCGGGCGTCCACTCTTGGGTGGCGCAGGCGAGACCCTGGACGATGCGCAAGCGAGCGACTTTGGCTCGGCGCGCTGGGTCTGGGCGGACGACAAGAATTTCGGATTCGCCAGCGGTGGCGGCGACCCGCATGCCATCCGAACGACGGCGCGGCGGCTGCGGGTGGCTTATGACAAATCCAGAGACGATGAGGCAAGCGCGCGTCTGTTGGGGCGGCTGGGCAGGCTGAATGGGGGGCTAGCCACGCTCTATGTCGGCGGCATCGCCCAAGACGAAATCCGCCAGCGCAAAGACCTGGCCGAACGCAGCATACGCGCCCTGCGCAGCGCCATAGCCGGCGGCGTCATCCCCGGCGGAGGCGTGGCCTTGCTGGGCTGCCGCGACTGGCTGCTGCGGGAACAAACTGCCTGTGACGAGCTGGAAGCGCGAGCGGCCCGGCAGATTCTGGCGAAGGCGATGGAAGCGCCGACCCGCCAACTGCTGCGCAATGCTGGTTATGATCCCAGCGAAATACTGGCGCAGTTGACCGATTGCAACGCTGGCACGGGCTTTGATGTGATGCGCGGACGACTCGTGGATATGGCGGCGGCGGGTATTTTCGATATCGCGCAGGTGCAAGTCGAGGCGCTGCAGCGGGCGGTCATGAGCGCGGCGCTGGCCTTGACTATCGATGTGCTGGTGCTGCACCGCGAGCCCGAAACGATGACGGAGCCCTAGCATGGATCGGACTCATCAAACGCTGCGGACGGACGACTGTGTTTATGCGGCGCGGCACAGCGGATTGTGGCGCATCGACCCAGATGGCGCGCAGCACAATCTATTCGCCAACAGCCAGCACTTGGGCGATATTCCGGCGCTTTGCGTCGCTGCAGTGGACGATTCGCTGCTGGCTGGCGTGCATGGCGGTGTCGCGCGCTCCCTTGATGGCGGCGGCAGTTGGGAGCTATGCCCGTTTCGTCTGCCCGCGCCATTGGTCACCTGCCTGTTGGCAGAGCCTTGTTGTCTGCTGGCGGGCACATTCGCCGATGGCATCTTCCGTTCGGCGGATGGCGGCGCAACCTGGCAAGCGCACAATCATGGTTTGTTTGATCACAGCGTCAACTGTCTCGCGTCCTCCCCGCAATTCGCTGACGATGGCACGGTCTACGCCGGCACGAGCACTGGCATATATATCAGCCACAATGGCGGGCGGCTCTGGGGGGATGTGGATGTCGGCAGCGGGCATGAGAATGTGCTTAGCCTGGAGGTCGCCGAAGCTGGCGCGGTCTATGCCGGCTGCGAATCACATGGCTTGCTGCGCATGGAAGCAGGGCGCGTCGAGCCGATCGAAGTGGGCGCCGGGGCGGTCAATGGGCTGGCGCTTATCGCGGCTGGATTGGCTGTGCAGCTGGATGACCGCGTCATGGTAGCGCAAAATGGCGGCGCAAGCTGGCGGACGATCGCAGATGGCGTTGATTGCCTGGCGCTGGCGGACGATGCGCTGCTGCTGGGCATGGCGGACGGACAAATTGTGACTGTGCCCGCCAGCAACTTGGGGCATATGAATCGGTAAAGATTGCAACAGAACATTGTTGAAAGGGATAAACACATGCTTTACGAACCAACGCTCGAATCGGTGAGGGCTCATCAAGTGCCCGACTGGTATCACGATGCCAAGCTGGGCATTTTCATCCACTGGGGTTTGTACTCTGTGCCAGCCTGGGCACCACACGGCGGCGACATCGGCGAGCTCTTCCGCAGCGGCGATATGAGCGACTGGTTCAAATACAACTCCTACGCCGAGTGGTATCTCAACACGCTCAAGTTTGACGACGGTCCCACCCGCGCCTGGCACAACGAAAATTACGGAGCCAACTTCAGCTACGATGACTTCGCGCCCGGCTTCAACTCCGCCTTGAAACGTTGGAAGCCAGCCGACATGGCATCTCTCTTCAGCGAGGTCAACGCGCGTTATGTCGTCTTGACCAGCAAGCATCACGATGGCTTCTGCCTGTGGAAGAGCGACTTTCCCTGCCCGCACAAGAGCGGCTATCACACGCAGCGCGATGTCGTCGGCGAGCTGACGGATGCCGTGCGCGAGGCTGGCCTGCGTATGGGCCTCTATTATTCCGGCGGGCTGGACTGGGCATTCAACGAAACGCGCATCGAGGATATCAAGGATGTTTGGGGCACGATCGTTGAAACGCCGGAATTCATCGAATACTCGGTCGCGCATTGGAAAGAGCTGATCGACCGCTACCAGCCCTCGCTGATGTGGAACGACATCGGTTATCCGCAGGCGGCGGATTTGGGCGCGCTTTTTGCCTACTATTACAACAATGTGCCCGAAGGCGTCATCAACGACCGATTCACGCAGCGCCGCGACCGCACGCCACAACAGGGCAAGGAACTCATCAGCCCGCGGGGACCGCATCACGACTTTGTCACACCAGAATACGCCCAATTCGACGACATCCAGGAAGGCAAGTGGGAGTCCTGCCGCGGCATCGGGCATTCATTTGGTTACAACCGCAACGAAGGCGACGAGCAACTGCTGCCCGAAAGCGAGCTCGTGCATATGTTTGTGGATATCGTCAGCAAGAACGGCAACCTGCTGCTGAATGTGGGACCGATGGCTGATGGCAGCATCCCGGAGAATCAAGCCGAGCGGCTGCGTACCCTGGGGAGCTGGCTGGACCGCAATGGCGCCGCCATCTTCGATACCCGCCCCTGGCAGCGCGCCGAAAGCCAGACCACGCAAGGCCTCGCAGTCCGCTTCACACAAAACGACGAGGGGCTCTATGCCACCTTGCTGGGCACGCCGACCGAAAGCGAAATCGTCATCGAAGGCCTGGACGCGCCGAGCGACGCCAGCATCCAGCTGCTGGGCAATGACAGCGCTTTGACCTGGCGGCAGCAGGGCAGCGACCTGGCTGTGCAGTTGCCGGACGACCTGCCCGACTCGCCGGCGCATGCGCTGCAAATCACAGGCATGGGCGGCTGAGTTGAAAGCAAAAACAGACGACTTCGTCCAACGGAATCTGCGCTGGAACTTCGGCGTCAACCTGATCGACATCACCTTCATCACGCTGGCCTTCAGCTTGATCTCGCGCGAGACGATCATGCCGCTGCTGATCAGCAACTTGACCGATTCCAAGATCGCTATTGGTCTCGTGCCCGCCATTTTCAGCATCTGCTTTTATTTGCCGCAGCTCTTCGCCGCCAATCATGCCGAGCGCCTGAAACGCAAACTGCCCTTCGTCATGTTGATTGGTGGCGTGCTGGAGCGCGTTCCCTACTTTTTCGTTGCGATTGCTGTGGGCGCTTTCGCCATTAGCGCGCCGGAGCTGACGCTGCTGGCGGTCTATCTGGCGATCGGCTTGGGCGCGTTCGGCGCGGGCGTGGCGACGCCGGCCTGGTTCACCATGATCGGCAAGGTGCTGCCGGTGAATCGGCG
>DAOUJB010000559.1:0-4139 GCA_034423155.1 Anaerolineae bacterium
CAGCTGCACCTCACCGAACTGCATCGCGCGCTCCGTTGCGTACGGCGATGATCTCCGCCAGGATGCAGACAGCGATTTCTTCGGGCGTGCTCGCGCCGATGTCGATGCCGATAGGCGTGCGGATCTGCGCGATATGCGCCTCGCTCAAACCCGCCTCTCGCAGCCGCGCCACCCGCTGTCGATGTGTGCGCCCGCTGCTGAGCACGCCGACATACGGTATGCCCGCGGGCAGCGCCGTCAGCAGCGCCTTGTCGTCGATCTTTGGGTCGTGCGTCAAGACGGCCAGGTAGGCGCTCCCATCCAATCCCAGTTTGGGCAGCGCTTTGTCCGGGTAGCTGTGCGAGATATTGGCGACATCGGGGAAGCGCTCGGGCGAGGCAAAGGCAGAGCGCGGGTCGATGATCGAAATGCGGAAGCCCGCATGTTGCGCCATGGCTGCCAGCGGGATGGCGACATGCACGCCGCCCACCAGGATCAAGTGCGGACGCTCGAGCTGCTGGTCGACCATGACGCGCGTATCGCCCAGCGTGATGATGCCGCTCTTGCGGGTCTCTGCGGCTGCCGCGCGCATCTGTGCCGCCAGCATTTCGGGCAGGTCGCCGCTCTGATACAGCATTTGTCCGCCTGCATCCAGCAGCAATTTCTCGCCGATATGCGCGCCCTCGACCACGACCAGCGCCACGCCATAGCGGTCATCGGTCGCCAGCCCCGCCAGCGCCCGCCAATAGGTCGCATCCAGTGGCTCGACAAAAACTTCAATGCTGCCACCGCAAGTCAAGCCGACCTCCCAGGCCAGGTCGTCGGCCACGCCAAATTTGAGCAAGCGCGCTTTGCCATCTTTCAAGCCGGCCAGCGCTTCTTCGACAACAGCTCCTTCGACACAGCCGCCACTGACGCTGCCGATCATGGCTGGAGCGGCGTCTGCGCGCCCCTTGCCGGCGGCGATGCCCAGCTTCGAACCCTCGCGGCGCGGGGCAGAACCCCAGGTCTTCGCCACCGTGGCCAGCGCCACCGGGCGGTCTTCGCGCAGCCAGCGATTCATCGTCTCGAGGATGTCGCGCATGGGGTCTCCTTTGTGTATGGATGCAGATTATTCTAGCACAATCGCCGCCAGTCTAAGCTCGGACCTGGCGAGGGCAATCGCATCGAATTGTTTTTGCCACAGAGGTAAGATCAATAGAGTAATGCAACACTAAATTGGAATCGCGTAGGGGCGACTCTTGAGTCGCCCACATGGTCAGCGGTGATATTGTGGACGAGACAAGTCTCGCCCCTACCTGTTCCAAAAATGAGCGGCGTTGCCCGGTTGCGCATGATTAACTTGGTCTTACTTCTGTGTCTCAGCGCCTCTGTGGCAAGCATTTGCTTTAGTTGGTCGCTGTCACTATGGGTTTCGTTTTGATGCGATTGCCCTGTCTCAGGAAACACTGCCTATTTCGCAGCGGCGATTTCTGCGCTACACTGTGCGGCAAGACTGCATCAACGCCGACGGAGACCGGCACCATGGCAAATACCGCCCGCCAATGGTTCTATTCAACGCCAGAGCCGCGCCCTTATTACATTGAAGAGCGCGTCAACCATTCCTTGTGGAACAACCGCCTGCAAAATGTCTTCATGAGCTGTACGAATGCCGCGCCACCCGTGCAGATGGAAGGCAGCCTGGATGGCATGCCCATGCGCTTTGAGTTCGTGCCCGGCGGCTACTTCACCCTGCGCATGCCCGAAGAGCGCAAAGATGTCATCGGCACCATCCGCCAGGTGCTGCTCGGTTTGAAGCCTAGCTTCACCTACCAGGACAACGATGGCATGTTCGTGGTCGAATGGCATACCGATGGTGGCGATGCCCGCTGGCGAGAGATCCAGGGCGACCCGGCTTTTCAGGGTTTGCGCCGCATGAAACGCCCGCAATAGAGGACTTGTCCACATGGCCAAGCGTCGCCGCCGCAAACCGAATATCTCGCAGGCTGCCCTCGACCAAGCGCGTCAAGGCTCGTCCGCGCCCGCAGCCGCTGCGCCAACAGCCGCGACTGACCAGGCCGAGCCCACACAGACGCCCCGCCCACGCCGACGCCGCGCCCTGCAATCGGCTCAGCTGGAACGCCGCAAAGACCAGGGCGGGCTGGATGGCGAGTATGTTGCTGAGTTGCTGGCAAACCCCACCAAAGTAGTCACCGAAGACGACCTGCGCGCCGATTATGGATTCGTCATCCGCGATCTGCGCAATATGGGCATCCTGGCGGCGGCGCTCTTCGTCGTGCTGATCTGCGCCGCGCTCATTCTGCTCTAAGCCAGGCGGCTGCGGACCATGGCCTGGTCGACCGCGCATCGCTGGCTCGCACTTTTGTCGCGTCCCTTGCGCCGTCTTGTATCCGCTTATGCGCTGCTGCTGGCCCTGTTTGCGCTGCTGCGTCTGCTGCGCATTGATGGCATCCCGCTGCTCGATCTGGCAAACACCTTCGCCCCCTACCTGTTCATGCCGCTGGTCGTCACCTTTCCGCTGCCGATCCTCGTTACGCGCGCCACCGCCGAGCCAAGCGAACGCGCTCGCAAACGCCTGTCCAGCCCCGGCAAATTCTCCCCAGCCGCCGGCTCGAGCCATGCGCCGCGCTGGAGCGGGCTGTTGCAGCTGGCGCTGATCGCCATCGGGCTATACTGGTTTGCGCTGCCCGCGTTGTATGCGCCGGTCGCGCCACCCCAGGGCGACAGCTTCAGCGTGGTCACATTTAATGTGCAGGGCAGCAACCACGAGCTGGATCGGGCGATGGCTTGGCTGCTGGAGCAAGCGCCCGACATCATCGTGCTGCAAGAGACCGCCGAAGGCTACGATAGCCGCCTGGCACCGTTGTATGACGCCTATGCCCACGAAGACCACATCGAAGGCAGCGTGCGCATCTTTTCGCGTTTTGTCATTTTGCAGCGCGAGGTCATTTCAATCGAAGACGAGCCCGGACGCCTGGCTTTGCGCTTGCTACTGGACCAAGACGGGCGCGAGCTGGCTGTGTATGCCGTTCACCTGACGCTGCCGCTGTCGCCGCGCGCTAACCACGCTGTCGATGGCGATATCGGTCCCGAGGCGCTGCTGCGCTATGACGAAGCGCGGCGCAATGCCCAAATCCGCCGGCTGCTGGCGCTGCTGCAGGACGAAAGCGCTGCGACTATCGTGGCTGGCGACTTCAACATGAGCGATACCTCGCTGATTTATGCCGAGCTGGCCGGGCAGCTGCGCGATGCCTGGCGGGAGGCGGGCGCCGGCGCGGGACGCACCTGGCCCCTGGCCGAAGCGATCGGTCTGCCGCGCATCATCCGCCCGCTGCTGCGCATCGACTACATCTGGCACAGCGACTCCCTGCGCCCGACTTCTGCTGCTGTCGGCGCGCCCATCGGCTCGGATCATCTGCCGCTGGCTGCCGAGTTTGAGTGGACGGACGGCTGAGACGCGCTGGGCGCAATCGCGCAGCAAAGACGAACTCGGCGTATACTGTATGGTATGGACGCTGATTTGCAGTTTATCCCCATCATGATCGTGGGTTTCGGCGCATCGCTGTGCTTGACGCCATTGACGCGTCAGATCGCCATGCGCCTGGGTGTCACCGCCGCGCCCAACAAGCGCAATATCCACGCCAGTCATGTGCCCCTGATGGGCGGCGCGGCCATTTACATCGGCTTCGTGCTGTCGGTGCTGCTTTTCAGTCCGCCCGCCTTTCTGGTAGAGCTGGGCGCGATCTTGGCCGGCGCGACCTTGCTGGCTTTGATCGGCTATCTGGACGACCGTCAACATCTTAGTCCGCGTCTGCGCTTGCTGGTGATGACGGTATCGGCTTTGGTGGTCGCGGCTGCCGGTGTGCAGATACGGCTGTTCAGCAACCCGCTGGTTGACCTGCTGCTGACGGTGTTTTGGATCGTGGCGCTGATCAACGCTGTCAACTGGATCGACAATATGGACGGACTGGCGGCGGGCACAGCGGCCATCACAGCCGGCTTCTTTTTGTTGTTGGCGCTTACGCAGGGGCAGGTGCTGGTGAGCATGCTGGCGGCGGCGATCTTTGGCAGCGCGGTCGGCTTTTTGACCTACAATTTCAATCCGTCCAGCACCTTCATGGGCGATATGGGCGCATATACATTGGGCTTTGTGCTGGCGA
>DAOUJB010000560.1:0-4802 GCA_034423155.1 Anaerolineae bacterium
TTTCGTCATCCAAGCCCGTGATGGCGATGCTGGGGAAGGCATAAAATGCGCCGCGCGGTTCAAAGCAGCGCAGACCCAAGCCATTGAAGCCATCGACCAGCAGACGCCGCCGCTGGTCATAACGCCGCCGCATTTGTTCAATGTCGTCTTCGCCATGACGGATTGCTTGCAGCGCCGCCGCTTGTCCCATGGTCGGCGCAGACATGATTAGATACTGGTGCAGCTTGTACATGGCCTGTGTGAAGGCGCGCGGAGCCGTCACATAGCCGATGCGCCAGCCGGTCATGGCATAGGACTTGCTCATGCCGCTGAGCACGATGGTCCGTTCGCGCATGCCCGGCAGGGTCGCGAAGTTGATGTGCTGGCTGCCATACACCAGGCGCTCGTAAATCTCGTCCGAGATGACCACCAGGTCGTGCTTGCGCGCCACTTCGGCGACTTGCAGCAGGTGCTCGCGGGTCAAGACGGCGCCGGTGGGATTGCTGGGATAGCTGATCAAGATGGCTTTGCTGCGCGGGGTGATCTGCGCCTCCAGCGCTGCGCCAGTGACCTGGAAGTCGTCCTCAGCCGAGGTCGGCACAGGCACCGGCACGCCGCCCGTCATCTCGACCAGGGCTGGATTGGCGACGAAGCAGGGTTCCGCCACCAAGACTTCGTCGCCGGCATCCAGCAGCACTTTCAAAGCCAAGAAGAGCGCTTCGCTGACGCCGACGGTGACCAGCACTTCGTCATCGGGCGCAAAGCGCAAGCCATAACGCCGCTCGATGTGAGTCGCGATCGCCGCGCGCAATTCTGCTGTGCCTGCATTGGATGTGTAACCTGTTTCGCCCGCGCGCAGACTTTGCACGCCCGCTTCCAATATATGCGCCGGGGTGACGAAGTTGGGCTCGCCGATGCCCAGCGTTACGACATCGTCCATGCTGGCGGCGATGTCAAAATAGCGCCGAATGCCGGATGGTCGCAGATTTTGCACGCTCTTCGATAGATGGCGATTCATGTACGGAATCTCCTGTTCGCACCAAGCCGCGCATTTTGTATCACAGCCTCTGCGGCGAAGCTTCGCACAGCTACCTTCAATTCGCAAGGCAATTATCGTACAGTCTGTATGAAATCTGCGCCGATATGCCATTCGTTTGCCGATTCCTTTGTCCATTCTGTAGGATGACACTGGTGCTGAGTTGCCAATACGGCAGGCCAATCCGTCCCACAATTTGCGCTTCTGCCAGCGAAGCAACTAGAATTGCGCACAAGGAAAGGCTTTGCTCATGCTCACGATGCCCTTGCCAGCGCTGCACGACTGGGACGATACGCGCGCTTCCCTTCACCAGGTGGCGCTCGTGCTCAGCGCGATCCGTGTTGCCGCCGGCGACAAATTGCCCAACGACCTGCAGTTCAGCCTGCGCGTGACCAGTTCCGGCTTCAGCACGGGCGAACTACCGACGGGCGCTTCGCTGTCATTTGAATGTTCGGCTTTGCAGTTGCTTTGCGTGCGCGACTGGCAGAAAGTCTTCACGCTGGGCTTGCCGGGGCAGACCCCGCAGAGCCTGATGCGCGCGCTCAAAGCGGGCTTCCGCCGCCGCGGCATCACGATCGAGCCCTCAGCAAACCATATGGATGCCGAGCTGGCGCTGAACATCGATCCGCAGCAAGCCAATGACTATATCCGCGCGTTGAACAGCCTGGCGGCGGTCTTGGCGAGCGTGCGCGAAAAACTGGGCGGCAGCGCGACTCCCGTTGTCTTGTGGGCGCATCATTTCGATCTGGGATTCGTGTGGTTTCCGGGTGGCGGGTCGGACGAGCGCCGAGATGCCCAGATCGCTTGCGGATTCGCGCCCAGCAGTCCGGGTTTGCCCCGCCCTTACATCTATGCGTATGCCTGGTCGCAGCCGACTGGTTACTTGCAGCTGCCGCTCGCCCTGCCTGCCACCGCCATTGCCGAAGGCTATACTGGCTTGTACGCGGCTTATGACGACCTGCGCGCATTGGAAGAGCCGCAGCGGACGATTGAGTCTCTTCTTCTGGATTATGCGCGAAGGGCGGCGTCTCTGCTGAAATAGACACGGTTATTCACACAGGAAGCGCAACGCAATGCCCTATTCTTCGTTACATGTTGTAGATAGGGTTTTTGCCGCGTCTGGCGAGTTATGCTTGGCAAAGTACGCGACTATTGGCTATACTTGTGCTATGCTTGCCGCGAACACATGGCGGATGATGCCAATAACAGCGTTGCACTGCTGTAGAGGGAATGCATGAGCGACGAAAACATCAACCGAAACGACGATATTGAAAGCGGTGACGGCGAGAACCTGGATGATCGCCTGGAGCGCCTGGGTGGAGAACCAGCGCCTGCCATAACGCCAGAGGAATTCGAACGGCTGCAAAAGGCGGGCCAAGTCCACATCGACTCGCGTGGCCGAGTGCGCACAGCACGACGCAGCGGGGCAGAAGCGGGCGTGTCGTTGCGCAAACGCCGCGCCTGGTATGGCGAGGCTTGAAGGCTGTCGCCCGCAGCAATTTCTGACTGTTCTTCGCGCCTGCCCAAGAGGGGGCTGCCTGCCCTCGTGCTTGCCAGTTCGCCGCCTCGCAAGCCTGCATGCACATCAGGTGCCAACCACAATAAACTCCTGTGTTTGAGACCATAACCACTCCAGATCTGCGGAGGGCGCTAAGGCTGAATCGCTTTGACGCGCGGGCTGCGCAGCGGCTGATGGCACCAGCGCCGCGTGGTTGGGAAAAGCGCGCTGGACCCCCAAAGCGAGCGGCGGTCATGATCCTGGTCTTTGCAGATGCAACCGGACGCTTGCATTCGGTATTGACCCTGCGCAATGCCGATTTGCGCGGGCACAGCGGACAAGTCAGCTTCCCTGGCGGCGGCGTGGAGCCTGGCGACAAGGACGCGCTACACACGGCTCTGCGCGAAACCGTCGAAGAAATCGGCATCTGCGCCGCGCGCGTGCAGCCGCTGGGCATTCTTACGAATCTCTACATCCCCGCCTCGCATTACGATGTAGCGCCGGTGGTGGCACGCTATGACGGCAAGCCTTCCTTCTCGCCCAATGCCCTGGAAGTCGCGGAATTGTTCACTTTCGCGCTGGACGACCTGCTGCGCCCCGAGCTCAAGGCAGAAGAGCGGCGGCTCATTCGTGGCGTGGATGTGCGCGTCCCCTACTACGCTATAAACCGCCACAAAGTCTGGGGCGCGACTGCCATCATGCTCAGCGAGCTGGAAGGGCGGCTCTTGCGAGCCAGACAAGTCGTCATGCCAGACGCGGGTTAGCGACAGATGGACTGGTTTTCTGCCGCGGTCATCTCGGCTGTGGGTTTGTCGGCGCAGGCGCTGGTATTCCAACGGCTGCAGCGACACTATGCCATCAACACTTTCATGGCTTATGCCTGGCTGGGCGCGACATTGATGCTGGGCTTGCTGTTTCTGCGCCCCGCCGATATAGACGCTATCGTGCGCAATATCCTGCCGCTGGCGCTTTCGGGTCTGACCAGCATGCTGGGCAACTACGCCTACAACCGCGCGATCCGCCTGCAAGGCAATATCGGCTATATCGAAGCCGTGATGTCGTGGCGGCTCATCCTGACATTTGTGTATTCGCTGCTGTTGCTGGGCGCGCCATTCGAAGCGCTGCGCCTGGGCGGCATCGTCTTGATCGTTGCGGGCGTGCTGGCGGTTTCTGGCGCTTGGCAGATGCGCGGCAAAGATTTCTCGCTCGCCTGGGTGAGCTGGGCGCTGCTGGGTGGTTTGTCCTTCGCGCTGGTCTCAATATTCGTGCGCTTCGCCAACGATGATGGCGTCAGTGGCGAAGTGTCGCTGATTATCGTGTTGCTGGTGGCCGGCTTGGGCTTCTTGGGCGCGGCCATCGCCGAGAGGTCGAGCTTGCGCGTATCGCTGCGGCACAGTCATCTGATCGGCGCGGTGATCGTCTGCGCGACTCTGGGCAATGCCGCGCTCTTCGTCGCCTATGCCAAAGCGCCCAACCTCGCCTATGCCATCGCCATAGACAATTCGCGCATCATCATTTTGTACCTGGTCGGCCTGGCGATGTTCGGCGCATCTTGGGGTCGCGCGCAGGCAGCGGGCATCGCGCTGACATTTGTCGGCATCTTGCTGCTGGCATGAGCGCGGTTGTGCAGGCCTGGCTCTACTGATATAGTCGCGCTAAGTGGAATCCGATTTGCATGGACAGCTTGCTACATAGCAGCATTCCCATATTGGCGGCGGGCAGCGGCACAGGCGGCTCTGGTGAGTGGGGCGCGCTGATTTTTTATGTCGTCATCGCGCTGGGCGTATCCTTCCTGTGCTCGATCTGGGAAGCCGCCATGCTGTCAACGCCTGTTTCGCACATTGAGCTGCTGGTGGAGCAGGGCAGCAAGGCGGGCGCGATCATGCAGGGGCTGCGCCAGAATGTCGAACACCCGATCTCGGCTATCTTGACACTGAACACGATTGCGCACACTGTCGGCGCGGCCGGTGCCGGCGCAGAAGCCACCGCCATCTTCGGCAGCGAATTCTTTGGCATCATCTCCGCCGTGCTGACGCTGCTGATTCTGGTTTTCTCCGAGATCATCCCCAAGACCCTGGGCGCGGTTTATGCCAAGCCGCTTACCCCCTTCACCGCCTGGTCGCTGCGTGGGTTGCTGATTCTGTTCAAACCAGCTGTCTTTGCTTTTGAATTTGTCACGCGCGCGATGCGACCCAACGAAGACGCGCCGACAGTCACCCGCTCCGAGCTGCAAGTCATGGCGCGCATCAGCGCCCAAGAAGGCGGCATCCGCGAGCGAGAAAACCGCAT
>DAOUJB010000561.1:0-17894 GCA_034423155.1 Anaerolineae bacterium
CACCAGCGTCTTCAGCTTGAGGAACTTGCTGATGGGATTGCTGAGCCACTCCGCCAACAGCGTATCAAAGGCGATAGGCGCGACATCAATGCCATAACGCTGCAGGATGATCAGATCATAGATGGCATTGTGCGCGACCTTGGGGATGGCCGGATTTTCCAGCGGCGGACGCAGCGCTGCGATCACTTCGTCCAGGGCCAGTTGGTCGCCGACCGGCTCGCCAAACATGCTGGACTGTCCATCCCCGTTGCCCGCGCGATGATTGACGGGGATGTAATAACCTCGCTCGCCATCCACCGCCAGCGCGATGCCCACCAGCTCGGCCGCCATTTGGTCGATGCCGGTCGTCTCGGTGTCGAAGGCGATCGTCTCGGCGTTGTTGAGCGTATTGACCAGGTCAGCCAGCGCAGCTTGGTCGCGCACGATGACCGTTTCGACCACATCCTCGGCTTTAACGATGCCAATCGCGTCGTCGCCATGCAAGGCGCCATGCAGCTTGTGCACGCGCTCGCGATGCGACCGGAATTCCAGCCTGGAAAATACTTCATCGACCGTCTTCAACTCAAAGTCGCCCAAGACGCAGGCATCCAGATCGAGCGTGATATCCAGGTCGCGCATGATGGTGGCCAGCCGGCGACTGAGGAAAGCCATGTCCTTGCCTTTGATGAGGCAGTTGCGCACGCGCGTGCTGTGATCGTCGAGGTGGTCGTAGATGTCTTCCAAATCCCGATATTGCCCCAAGAGCTTGGTGGCCGACTTTTCGCCGATGCCTGCCACGCCGGGGATGTCATCGGAGCTGTCGCCCATGAGCGCTTTCAGTTCGATCAACTGGCTCGGTTCGATTGCGTAGCGAGCGCGGAAGGCGGCTTCGTCATAAACAATGTCATCGCCGCGGCGTTGGGGCAGCTGCACGCGCACATGCGGTCCCAACAGCTGCAAGATATCGCGGTCGCCCGTGGCAATGTGCACATCCAAGCCCTGCTCGACTGCCTGGCGGCTGATCGTGCCCAGGATGTCATCCGCTTCCATGTTTCGCATGGTCAGTTGCGGGATGTTGAACGCAGCCACCAGCTCGAAGATGCGCTCAAACTGCGCTTTTAGGTCGGGCGGCATGGGCGGCCGGGACGATTTGTAGCCGGGATAGAATGCTTCGCGTCCGCTGAGCCCTTGGTCGAATGTCACCGCCAGGTATTTGGGCTGGAACTTCTCAAAGATCGTCAACAGCGTCGCGCTGAAGCCATAGACGGCGCTGGTGCTTTCGCCCGCCGAGGTTACAAAGCCAGCTCGCTGCAGCGCAAAGAAGCTGCGATAAGCCAGCGCATGCCCATCAATGAGATATAAGACCGGTCGCTCGTCCAAGCCAACTGCCCATGCTGCCGCGCGGATAGTGGCGCAGAGTATAGACGATTTGCGGCGGTGCTGGCAAGCGCGCGCTCAGGCACGAGCAAATTGCAGAAAGCGCCCCAGTTCGCGGTCGCTGATAGCGCGGCCCGGTTGCAGCACCAGGTAGGCATCCGCCCACAGGTCGTCGGGCAGTGCCTGGTCTTCGGCGCAGGCGATCTGCCGCGAGCGCTCCATCACATCGCGAATCAGGGCATCGGGAGAAGCGCGGCCCGGCACATCGGCGTACAGATAGATGAAATCGCCATGCACATCCAAACGATGGATCGTCCAGCCGAGGCCATTCAGCTGCAATTCCAGCCAAAACAGCAACTGCTGGGCGACTGGTTTGGGCAAGGGCAAATCGGGATCCGCCAGCAGCCAGACAAACGAGAATGGTTGCGTATCAATTTCTGGCGCGGAAGCTGCATCGGCTGGCGCCAGGCTATCCGAAGGTGTCGCGGGCGCAGCAGCCAGCGCATCCAAGAGCGATTCGCCTTGCTGGCGGATTTCGCGCAGTTGTCGTCCACCAGCGAATATCAGCGTCAGGCAGAAGCCGGCGATGGTGCCGCGCGAATATAGCATGTAGTCGGCACTGCCATCGGGCAGGCGAATATAGCGCACGCGCGATTGATCTCCCTGCGCCGCCCAGTCATCGACAATGACCTGTCGCAGCGCGCGGAATCGGTCGAGAGGCATCTCGCCAGAAAAAGCATGGATGCGCTCGCCCTGGCTGAGCACGCTGGCATCGGCGGTCAAGTCCGTCATGCTCTGCGTCATGGTGAGCGCCAGCTGGGCGAGGATTGGGTCCTTGTCGTGGCTGGATAGGGGACGCCTGACAGCGTCGCTGGCTGCCGACCTGTCACCCTGCATATCGGCGCTGGGCACAGTTTCGTCATCTGATGCTGGGATTGCAGGCAGGTCTGGGCGGTCAGCCGGTTTTGGCGGGGATGGTTCTGTCTGGTCGGCGGCGGTTTCGTCCAGGCGCGGCAGCAGCCCATCCAGGAATTCCGGCTCGTTGATCAGCAGCTCGGTTTCGCGCAGCCAGCGTGGCACAGCGCCCGTCCCCAGCGCGCCTGGCAGCTCGGCCGTGGTATCGAAGAGCGATTCCAGCTTCAAGTCGTCCAGTTGCGTACTTTCATCCAACAGGGAATAGAGCATTTGCCGGAAAGCGGCGCTGTCGTCGATCGGAGTTTCGGGTTGCGGCGCGGCGGGAAGCTCGGCATCGGATCTGGGGTTGGCTGCCAGGCGCTGCGCCAAATCGCGGACGGTGTCGCCATTGCCCGTGGACAGTGTAGATTCGTCAAAGTCCTTGGCGATGCTGGTTGTGTAAAAGCGGATGGTATCGTTGTCGTCTGGCGGGGCGATTTGCAGCTCGACCACCGCCTTCACAGTGCTGCTGTGTCCTTGTGCAGGCGGATGCAGCAGCTCGTACGAAGCTTGCAAGCGGCGGCGCGTATAATTCAGCGCGCTGTCTTCAGGCACGAGCTCGTCCACCAGCGCCTCGATCTCGCGCGTGTCCTGGCTTTCTTGGCGCGAATCGGCGGGCAGCGGCGGCAGCGATTCGGGGCGAGCTGACAGCGCCGATTCCAGCACTGGCAGCAGGTCGCGCGCGTAGACGGGGATATCCACCACGCTGTTGGTATCATACTCGTCCGCCATTTTGTGCACAGCGGGTCGGTCGGGCGCAAGCACGATGGCGATATCGGCGGAGCGAGCGCGCACCAGATCGATCATGATGCCGGGCGAGATCGGCAATCCGACCGTATCCAGCAGCAGCAGATCGGCCTGGTGTTCGCGCAGGAACTCAATGGCGTTGCGCGCATTGGCAGCGGTGGTCACGCTATATTCGCCCAGCGCCTCGAGTGCGCGCTTGACATCTATGGCGAATTGCACATTCTGCGTGACCAGCACAATTCGCTTTACAGCGATCGCCATGGGCGCACCCCTTCCGCAGGCAGTTGCGGGCATTTTAGCACAGGCAGCCAGAGCGGCAAATCGCATCCGACTCAACCCGCGACCACCGGCACAAAGCTGCAATCGCCATATTGGGTCGTGAAATCCCCGCTGACCCAGCCATTGCGGCCTTCTGCCGAAAGCTGCCACCAGCTGTGTTGGCTGTTGCGTCCGCGGATGGGCGCGAGTGTGCCGCTGGGCAGAACCGTCAAGACGCGATAGCCGGTGCCAGGACCCGTGCGAAAGTTCAAGGGTACATTGACCAAGGCGCGGCAGATGCCATCGTTGGGGATGTAAGGGACGCCGGCTGGCTGGGCGGGAGTCGCCACAATCTGGGCTGGCGATTCACGAATGATGACTGTGACCTCGTCAGGCGGGCTGACCACGGCACCGCGGTAGGCCAAGACGCGCAAAGTGATGCTGCCCAAGTTGCTGCGCTGCGGCACAAAATCCAGGATAGCTTGAATCGCCAGGTCGCCGCGCAGCGACTCCGACGACACAGTGCGCACAATCTGGTCGTCGACGAAGAGCTTCACCTGGTTGACGCCGACGCTGTCCGCAGCCAGCACAGACACCAGAATCTCTTCGCCCAGCACAAATTCGTCGCCATCGCCAGGCGAGCCGATCTCAATAGAAGGCGGCACGCGCGTGCTATTCGTCGTGTTGACGGTATCGCTCGCGGGGTTGCGCGAACTCAGATTGCAGGCTGCCAGCAGGAAGCAGGCGCAACAAAGGACGAGACGGCAGCGTGCGCCGGGCATCACCCAGCGATGACGAGCGGCAGTTCGGCCTGGGGCTGCGTATTAGGCAGACGCGCCTGCATGCTCCAGGGACCCGTCCAGGTAACTTCCAAGTCCGCCAGCTTGCCCTGCCAGTCGCCGGGTGCTTCAAAGAAGACCAGCTTGTTTTGCGGCGTACGAGCGCGCCACCGCCCTTTATGCTGGCTTTCGACCAGCGCTTCGACTCGTTCGCCCAAATGTTGGGCATTGATCTTTGCCACGACACGGGCTTGCAGGTCTTCCAGCATTTTGTGTCGTTCGCGCTTTTCTGCTTCGGGCACATCGTCGTCCATGCGGCGAGCGCTTACGGTCTGCGGACGAGGGCTATAGCGGGCCAAGTGCGCCTTGTCCAACTGCAGCTCTTCCAGCAGCGCATGAGTCTGCATGAATTGCCGCCGCGTTTCGCCCGGAAAACCGACGATGATATCGGTATTGATCGCGACCTGTGGGATGATCTTGCGAATTTTGTCGACCAGCTTGCGATATTGATCCGCCGTATAGCCGCGTCGCATCCGCGAGAGCACTTCGTCCGCGCCCGACTGCACTGGCACTTCGATATGTGGCATGACGCGCGGCAGCTCGGCAACAGTGCGCAGCAGCTTGTCGCTCATCCAGTTGGGATGGCTGGTCAAAAAGCGAATCCGCTCCACGCCCGTTTGCTCGGCGGCATCGTGCACAATCCGCAGCAGGTCGGACAAGTCGGGTCCATCGGCGATATCTTTGCCATAGCGGTCGACAATCTGTCCCAGCAGCGTAACTTCTTTGACGCCCTGCCCCGCCAGGCTGCGTACATGCGCGACGATCTCGCCAATGCGCCGGCTGCGTTCGATGCCGCGCCGGAATGGGATGATGCAAAAGGTGCAGGCGTGCGAACAGCCATAGACGACCGGCACATGCGCGCAGACCAACTGCCCGCGTTCGTGCAGGGGCAGCAGCAACTCGCCATCTTGCAAGGCATCGCGTTCTTGACGAGCGGCATTTTCCAGCTGCAGCGCTGCGGATTCGTGGCTGCGCTCGCTCAAGAAATCCAGCATAGGCGCGGGGTCGGAGGGCGGCATAAAGACATCGACATAGGGCAGCCGTTTGCGCATCCACAGCGGATCGCGCACGCCGACCATGCAGCCCATCACGCCGATGATCTTGTCGGGCTGTTGGCGCTTCAGCTTGCCCAGCATGCCGAGGCGACCCAGCCCCTTGTCCTCGGCGCTTTGCCGCACCACGCAGGTATTGACGACCATGATGTCGGCTTCATCGCCATTTGGCGCGGCGCGATGCCCCAGCTTTTCCAGCTCCGATGCCAACAATTGCGAGTCGGCGACATTCATCTGGCAGCCGAGAGTCCAAATGTGATATTGCATAGCCCTGGTCTTCATTGTTCTACAGCGATTGTGCCTATTGTAACCGAGCCTGGCAGCCTGGTCTAGTGGCCTGAATCGCCACAGCAAGCGGCTATGCCCACACGATCTTGTGCGGCAGGAAGGATGAATGCAAGAAGCTATGGTAGGGGAGGACACGCACGGAGAAACCGACATGACCGGTCTGGCTGAAGCTATAATCCGTTGCGTAGGTGTAGGCCTCGCTGCCATTCTGCCCCAGAACGCGCATATCCACCGCCTGCCCGTTGAGAATCTGCCCCGCGGAGTCGAGCATGCCATAATATAGTTGCACCGTGACATCTTGCGGACACAGCTCTCCCAGCGCGACAGAGGCTCGGATTTGCGTGCGAGCGCCGATCTCGACTTCGTCCGGTTCGACAGCGACATCCAGCACAGACACAGCGTGCCAAACGCGTTCGAGGTGTCGCTGCCAGTCCACGAATGCCGCCGTCTGGTTGAAGCCAAGGCTGCGCATCTGCTGGCTGACTCGGTAGCGCGGCATGTAGAAGTCGTCTGTGTACTGCTGCACCATGCGCTGGGTGTTGAACTGTGCCCCCAGCCGCCGGATGCTGCGTTTGACGCGGCGGATCCATTCACGCGGCAGGTTATCGCGCGACTGCCGATAAAAGAGCGGGATGATGTCTTGTTCCAGCAAGTTGTAAAGCGCCTGGCTTTCTACATAATCCTGGTGAGCCCATTCGTCCTCGCGGTATTCTTCGCCGTTGCCGATCGACCAGCCGATATCGTGGCGATAGGCTTCTGCCCACCAGCCATCGGGAATGCTGCAATTCAAGCCGCCGTTGTAGATGACTTTCATGCCGCTGGTGCCGCTGGCTTCTTTGGGACGGCGCGGCGTATTCAGCCAGACATCCACGCCCTGCACCATATAGCGGGCCACATTCATATCGTAATTCTCGAGAAAGACGATGCTCTCGCGAAAATCGGGGTCGCGCGTCACATTGATGATGCTGCGGATCAACTCTTTGCCGAGGTGGTCGTGCGGATGCGCCTTGCCGGCAAAGATGAACTGCACCGGGCGGTCGCTGTCGGCGATCAACCTGCGCAAGCGATCCAGATCATAGAAGATCAGCGTTGCGCGCTTATAGGTGGCAAAGCGCCTCGCGAAGCCGATAGTCAGGGCATCGGGATTCAGCACTTCGTCGGCGGCTTCCAGCTCGGTCTGCGAAACGCCGCGCCGCAGCAACTGGGCACGCAAGCAATCGCGAGCAAATGCCACCAGCCGCTCGCGCCGACGGACATGCGTGCGCCACAATTCCGCGTCCGGGATGCTGCCGACGCCCTCCCAGACATCAGCCCGCGTTTCTTCGTGCCGCCAGGCTGGATCGAGATAACGGTCGAACAGCTGCGCCATCTCTTGGCTGAGCCAGGTCTGCACATGGATGCCGTTGGTGATGGCGCCGATTGGCACTTCGTGCACTGGCACCTTGGGATAGACCCAGCGCCACATCTCGCGCGAGACAGCACCGTGCAACTGCGCAACGCCATTCGTGCCCGACGACAGGTGCAAGGCCATGACTGACATGGAAAAGAGCTCGTAATCGCCCATATTTTCGCGGCCAAGATCAAGAAATTGCTCCCGCGACAGACCCAGCTCGCGCATCATATCGGTGAAGTGCTCGTCGATAAGCGCGAAGTCGAAGCGTTCCAAGCCGGCGGAAACGGGCGTATGTACGGTGAAGACGCTGCTGGCTGCGGTCAATGCGCGTGCCTGCTCGAATGTCAAGCCGTCGTCTTGCATAAAGTCGCAAATTCGCTCCAACAGCAAAAATGCCGAGTGGCCTTCGTTCATGTGATATACATCGGCGCTGATGCCCAGAGCGCGCAAAGCCCGCACGCCACCGATGCCCATCAAGATCTCCTGGCGGATGCGCGTGCGCCGGTCGCCGCCATACAGACGGTCGGTCAGATTGCGGTCTTCTTCCCAGGCGTTGTCATCAATATTCGTATCCAGCAAATAAAGCGGGACGCGCCCGACCTGCACTTTCCATATCTGTGCGAAGAGCTCGCGCCCCGGCAGCGGCACCGTTATTTTGATCGGCTCGCCGCGCTCATCCAACTGCAATCGCAGCGGCAAATTGACATAATCATTGATGGGATACGATTCCTGCTGGTAGCCATCGGAATTGAGAACCTGCTGAAAGTAGCCCTCCTGGTACAAGATGCCCACACCGACCAGCGGAACGCCCAGATCGCTGGCGCTCTTTAGATGGTCGCCGCTCAACACGCCCAAGCCGCCCGAATAATTCTGCAAACACTCGGTCAAGCCAAATTCCATAGAGAAGTAGGCGATGGTTGGCGGACGCTCGTCATGGCTGAATCTCGCAGAGAACCAGCTTTCATCGGCGCGCATATATTCATCGACTGAATGACAGACGCGCGCATAATGCGCCATAAAAGAACTGTCGCCGACCAGACTGCTCAATCTTTCTTGGCTCAGCCTGCCCAGCATCCATTCTGGATTGTGCCCGGTTTCTTCCCATAGTTCGGGGTCGAGCCGGCGGAAAAGCGAGATGGCTTCGTGATCCCATGCCCAGCGCAGGTTGTAGGTTAATTCGTGCAGGCGGCTGAGCTGCGGCGGCAATTTGGGCGCGACAGTCACGCGCGCGACCGGTTGTACCATTTGCTTGGCTCCTTTGTCGACCGAAACCGGGCTTTTCTTCGCGGATTTCTTATTCTACGGAATCGTCGCAAGAATGCCAGCGCAAACTTCGGTGAGACACAAATTGTTCAGAAATCTCGCAAATTGCGTCGATTTGTGCGACAAGCGACCACAAATTGCTGCAGAATTGGCGAAAACGGCCAAGAAAACTGTCTACAAATTGCACAACCAGCCGACCGTCGCGAAAACAGTCGCGCGATTGCTCTTGCAGACCTTGCAAAAATATGTGTAAATTGTGGTAATATGCAGCAATGGAGCTACAGAATTGATGCCTGCCGGGCAACGGAGAGAGATATGTTGAAGAAACGGTACCTAAAGCGTGGGACGGTCTGCAAAGTTACCTTCTACACGCCCAAGCAGCTACAGGCGGAGACGGTCGCGTTGGTCGGCGACTTCAACAATTGGGACGAGACAGCCACGCCCATGAAAGTGCGCAAGGATGGACGCTTCAGCGCCTGGCTGCACCTAAATGCCGGTTCGCAGTATGAGTTTCGCTACCTGGTCGATGGCCAAGAATGGCACAACGACTGGGAAGCCGATGGCTATCTGCCCAACCCGCACGGCAGCGACAATTGCGTGGTCAAGACCTAAGCTCGGTTCTCACGTTTATCGCGGCAGGTAGGCGCTTCGTCTAGCTGTTCATGCGCTCGCGCCAAGCCAACATGGCTTCGAGCTTGCTGTAATCGGGCGGCACGCGCGTCATGAAGATCGCATGAGTCGCGCCGGCCTCGGCATATTCATCGAGTTGCCGCGGAATGTCATCGGCTTGCGTAACTGAGACGGTTCGCTCGATTTCTGCGGGATCGCGCCCGACCTCGGCGCACCAGTTGTCCAGCACGCGGCATTTGTGCGCATACATGTCTGGTGGACCAAAGCCATTCCACAAGTCCGCGTATTGAGCCGTCAATTTCAAGGTGACTTTCTCGCCGCCGCCGCCGATCAAGATGGGGATGGGGTTACGCTGGGGCGGGGGCAACTCGAGTTGCATGCGCTCTTTGATGATGGGCAGCGCTTCGCCCAAATCGCGCAGACGACTGCCGGCTGTGCCAAACTCATAACCGAAATCGACATAATCTTTCTCGAACCAGCCCGCGCCGATGCCCAATATCAGGCGGCCGCCGCTGATGTGATCGACTGTGTTCGCCATGTGCATCAGCAGCGCCGGATTGCGATAGCTGTTGCAAGTGACCAGCGTGCCGATCTCTGCGCGCGAGGTCAATGCGGCGATGGCGGTCAGCAGTGTCCAACCCTCAAAGTGGCTGTTGTCGTCTCCATCCTCGGCATAAAGCGGAAAGAAATGATCCCAATTCCAGATGGAATCGACGCCCAGCGCTTCGCTCTGCTTGACGGCTGCCGCGTAAGTCTTGTAGCTGACATGCTGTGGATGCAACTGCACGCCGACTTTGAATTGTGTCATGCCAAACCCTCTCCGCTCTCTAGCGCTTGTCTCGGGGGAATCATACACGGGACTCGAGGAGTTTGCCAGCGGGCGAGCCAGCGTGTGCGTTTGCGATCAGCGTTGCAGGCGCGCGCCGAATTTGACATCGCTGCCGGCGGGCACCGTCCCACTTGCGAACTGCGCAAAGTCTTCGTGGGTCACATCCGAGCCGACCACCGAGCCAGCGCCTATAGTGAAATCGGGCGGGATGCGGGTATTCTTGCCGACGCTCGTAATCCTCAGATCGCCCATATCTTGCCAAGTACCGACTCGCGCATCCTTGCCAATGACTGCGATTTTGTCCACCAGCGCTCGTTCTACCAGCGCGCCGCGTTCGATATAGGCATCATTTAGCACGACCGACTCGCGGATGACCGCGCCGGGACCGACAAAGACGCCTGGCGAGAGGATCGAGCGCTCGATGACCGCACCAGCGCCGATCACCGCGCCATCGCTGATCATGCTGTCGACGATGCGGGCATCTTTGCCGATGCGCACCGGTGGTCGTTCTTCGCTGCGCGTGTGGATGACCCAGGTGCGGTCGTTCAGGTTGAGCGAGGGAGGGCTGGAAAGCAAGTCCATATGCGCTTCCCAGTAGGCATCGACCGTGCCGACATCAATCCAGTAACCGCCGTAGGGATAGGCATAGATATCCATGCGGTCTGCGACCATTTTGGGCAGGATATTCTTGCCAAAATCGTGCTCGGATGCCGTGTTAAATTGGTCTTCTTGCAAGACTTGTTCCAGCACAGCATAGTCAAAAACATACACACCCATATTCGCGAGGTTGCCCGGCGGCGATGCTGGTTTTTCTATGAAGTCGGTTACACGATAATCGTGGTCGGTATCGACGATGCCGAAGCGACTGGCTTCGTCCAGCGGCACGCGGATGGTGCAGACTGTGGCATCAGCGCCTTTGTCGCGGTGGTACTGCACGAGCATGTCATAATCCATCTCGTAAATGTGGTCGCCCGACAATATCAACACATATTCTGGTCGTCCTTGGCGGATAAAGTTGAGGTTTTGCGTCACGGCATCGGCGGTGCCCGCGTACCAGTCGGTGTCGAAGCTGCCTTGATAAGGCTGCAGCAGACGCACGCCGCCAGTGAACGAACGATCAAGATCCCAGGGGCGCCCTTTGCCGATGTGGTCGTTGAGGCTGTGCGGACGATATTGCGTCAGCACCATGACATCAAAGATATTGGAATTGACGCAATTGCTGAGCGCAAAGTCGATGATGCGGTACTTGCCGCCGAAGGGTACGGCTGGTTTGGCGCGCTTTATGGTCAAAACGCCCAGCCGCGTGCCTTTGCCGCCCGCCAAGATCACTGCCTTTATTTTCACTGCCGCCTCCTCACTCCGCTTGCGATAGTCTGGCCTTGGCTCGGGATCTAGCCATTTTGTATAGCGCTGCGTATTGGCTGGCGCTTTTTTCCCAACTGAAGTCGCTTTGCATCGCGCGCTTTTGCATGCGCTGCCAGGCGGAGCGCCGATCGCGAAAAGTAGCGAGCGCCCAAACCAGCGTGCCCTCAACCGCCTGGGCTTCTTGCCACTGGAAGACAAAGCCCGTGCCAAGATCCGCTTCGTCATTGTCATAATTGATGACTGTATCCGCCAATCCACCCGTCTCGCGCACCAGCGGCAGCGCACCATAGCGCATCGCCATCATCTGCCCCATGCCACAGGGCTCAAAGTGACTCGGCATCAAAAAGATATCACAGCCGGCATAAATCTGCTGCGCCAGGCCACTGTCGAATTGCAGGAAGGCGCGCGCGCTGTCTTCGAAGTCTTGCTCCAGGTGCCAGAATGCCTGCTCCAGTTCGGGCTCGCCTGTGCCCAGCACGACCAACTGCAATTCGCCTTTTGCCAATAGACTGCGTAGCGCCGGCAGCGCCAGATCAAAGCCTTTTTGTGCCGCCAGCCGACTGACTATGCCCACCAGCGGAATATCTTCATGGATGGGCAGCCGCGCAAATGACTGCAAGTGGCGCTTGTTGTGCGGGCGTTCGCTTGCGAAGTTGTCGCTGTCGAAGTTGGCCGCGATGCCGTTATCGGTGGCTGGATTCCAGACTTCGCAGTCCAAGCCATTCAAGATGCCACGCAAGTCGTCCGAGCGTTTTTCGATCAAGGGCGCTAGCTCATAGCCGGCGTAGGCATATTTGATTTCTTCGGCATAGCGCGGGCTAACCGTGGCGATCATGTCGCTGTAGGCGATGCCGATTCCCAGCAGATTGTCGGCCAGGTTTAGGGCGACCAGGTCGGGATGATGGCGCCCGTGGATGCCCCCCTGCCACAGAAACCCGCCCGCCCCTTGCCCCTGATAAGCGATGTTGTGAATGCTCAGCACACTGGCTTGTGCCGCCTGGTCTGCATCGCCCTGCGCTTGCAGCATAAACGGCAGCAAGCTCGTGTGCCAGTCGTTGACATGCACGACATCGGCTCGCCAATACAGTCGCCCTTCCAGCTGGCGCATGGCAGCCATCAGCGCTTGATTGAAGAATATAAAACGTTCCATATCCCAGTCCCAGGCGCTATAGACTTGTCCCTCGCTGCCAAAATAGGGCGAGACTTGCAAGAAGTAGACGGGAATGTGGCCATGCTCGCAGGTATAGAGTTGGATGATGCTCGTGCCCAGACGATGCGGAAAACTGAATTCAGCCAGCTGCCGGATGTCCCAGGCGAGGTGATCAATGAAGCCATAGCCGGGCAAGATTACGCGGGCATCCACGCCCAAACGCCGCAACGCCAATGGCAGCGAGCCCACGACATCCGCCAGGCCGCCGACCTTGGCAAAAGGCGCGACTTCGGCGCTTGCCAGCAAGATATTCATTGCGCGGTTTCATAATGGACTAGCATAAACTGCGCCATTGTAATGGATGCTCGCTTCAATTCAAGCCGCTGGTGGGCAAGCCAAGACAAGCCCGTTCGCGGAAGGTGGCAGACCGTTGTCGCGCTGTTTGCGCCATGCTATACTGCCGCATTGACGCAGGGCAGCCCGGAACAATTGAATGATCCAACCCCAACGCGAGCCGCGACCGACGAGAATTTTCCCGCAATTCGTTTTTTTGTGCTTGACCTTCCTGGCGGCGGTCGTCGGTACATTCGTGGGATTGAACCTGTTTGGTGAAGATAGCGAGCGTAGCGCCGTCCCCGATGTCATCACAGTGGAAGTTATCATCACGACGACGCCCTTGCCGGCCAAACTTGTTACGGCTGCCCCGGCTGCGGCTGTGCGACAACAAGTGATCGTGCCCGCCGACATCGCGGCCGAAGCAGCGCCCGATAGCGTGGCCACGCTGGATGCCCAGCAACTCGGCGCGCGCGATGCGGTCTTCAGCACCCCGACCGTCGTCATCGCCGGTGGTCCTCTGCGCAACCAGCGCAATTGTCTCATCCATACCATCCGCAGCGGCGATTCGCCCTATTCGGTTGCATTTGATTATTTCGTCGAGCTCGAATTGCTCATGGAAGTCAACCAACTGACAGACCAATCAGCCCGAGCTTTGAAAGTGGGCGACCAACTCATCGTACCGTTGCCCGGCTGCATCGTGGACGGCGTGGCGGTCGCGGGTAGTGTCGAGCCAATATTGATCGTCGCGACGCAAGCGCCCTTGCCAACGCCCACATCTGTGCCGGCACAGCTCGAAATCGCGCGTGTTGAGGGCTTGGGCGATATCACGGCGGAGGGCATTCACCTGCGCAATGCGGGCGAACAGGTCAATATCAGCGAATGGCAACTGACTGACAGCGATGGCAACACATTTCGGTTTGGGCAAAAGCTGCTGTTTGCAGATGCAGAAGTGGCGATCTATACCCGCAGCGGCATCAGCACGGGCAGCGCATGGTTTTGGGGGCGAGATCAAAGCGTCTGGGAAGCGGGCGAGACGATCACCATCAGCGACGCGCTAGGACGCGAACTACAGACGCTGCAAATCCCCGAAGAAGTTGAAGATGGATAAGCCTTCCAGATGGGATCGCATCGCAGATCAAGGCGCTCGTCAGCTTATCGGCGATGGCGATGTATCGCACTTGCCCGGCGCTGGCAAACGATTGTCGCTGGATGATGAACATGTGCCGCGAGAATTGCGCACTGCCTACAAGATCATGGCTGACAACGAAGTCCTGCCCGATTGGATCGCTGCGGGCAAGGCGCTTGCAACGCAGGAGCGGAAGCTGCGGGATCGGCTAGTTGCGCGCGCTCGTCGCCATTGCCAAAATCTCGAATTGGCGCTGGCGGCCGGTGAGAACCACCGTCAAGCCAAAATCGAAGCGGCCTGGCGCAGCTTCGCGGCCGAATTCGAAGAGGAAGTCGAACGGTATAACCGCGAGGCGCTGGTATACAATCTGAAGCTGCCGCCCAGCCTGCCCAAGCGCCAACATCTGCGCGCCGACAAGCTACTTGAGCGCGCCTTGAAAGACGCTGGCAGCTAGGCAGTTTCCTTCTATTCGGTTTCTTCTGGCTTGCCTTTGGCGCCTTCTTGCAAGCCCTTGCGGAAGTTGGCTACAGCGGAGCCAAGCTCGCCACCGATGCGCGATACGCGCCCGACGCCGAACAGCAACACCACGATAACCAGGATAATGATCAGTTCGGTGGGTCCCAGACTAGCCATAATCGCACCCTGTCTCTGTTTCTTCACATGAGCAGGAGTATAGCACGAAAACACGACCAGGGGCTAGCCTCTTGAATCACGCGGCGGACGATTGCGGCGCTGTGAGTCTATTCGATTATGGTGTCGACCATGCCCTCACGGGCGAGGATTATGCCTTCAAGGCGCGCGATGCGCTGGTTGCTTTCGTCCACTTTGTCCTCGACTCGGCGGATGTCTTCGCGCAGTTCTGCATTCTCGGCTTTGCGTTCTTCGATGGGCTTGGAAAATGCAGATTTGAGTACCCGGCGCGTCTCAGCCAGCTCTTTCTCCAAGACATACTCAATCCTCCACACTGCACCCAAGATCGCCAAGATTGTAATGACAAGATCCAAGGAAAGGTTCGTATCGAAATTCATCCCAACCTCCAACTTGCCGCGCAGACCTCCATAGAAGTCTAGCGCAGTTTTGCGGAGTTTTCAAATTGCATTGAAAGCCGCGCCATACTGTCCTATTTGCGCGCAGAGACCTTCGCTCTGCGGTGGCAGATACTGTCCAGTATCGAGCGAGCCGACAAAATCCCGCCTTATGCTACAATGCAAGCGTATTCAGACGCAATCGCAAAGCCGGACCGTGAGGCGCGAGATTCATGTCCGAGAGCGGAAACCAGCAGAGAATCAATCCGCGTTTTGCCGAACAGCGCGAAGACGAAGCCGTGCTCATCGACACGCGCCGGCATTCTTGGGCGTTTTTGCGCACAGCCTGGCTGCCCGCCTTGCTTCTGCCGATCATATTGCTGGCGGCAACTCAAGCGCAGGCACAGGCGCTGCAGCTGGGATTGCTGGGGCTCGCGCTGTTGCTGCCCGGCGTGGCCTTGGTCTACTTTTATTTGGAATGGCGCAACGACTCGGTTATCGTGACCGACCAGCGCATCATCCGCATCAACCGCACGATATTGACCATGCAGCGGCAGATCGCGCAGATCGGCATGGAGAGCGTGCACGAGATCAATTTCGAGATTCCATCCGGCGATATTTTCGCGCGTCTGCTGCGATATGGCACCGTGATCGTCAAGACAGCCGGCGCGCAGGGAAACATGGAATTGGACCTCATGCCCCGGCCAGAGCGCCTGCAGCAGCTTGTGCTAGCGACGCGCAAAGGCTATGACGAACAGCAGGCACAGCGGCACGGAAAAATGGTGCGCGCAGAAATGCAGCGTTGGATGGCGGGCGAAAGCACAGAAGACGACTTGCGCGCGCAAGAATCGACCGATCAGCCGCCCCGCCCCGTCCGCGGCAGCAACGGCTACCTGAGCGCCCGCATCGAGATGAGCAATGGCGATATCGTTTATCGCAAGCACATCAGCGTTTGGCTGCGCCACACGACCATCCCGCTGGCGGTGTGCTTTGTCTCGCTGGCGGCGCTGGTTCTGACATTCACGGTGGTCGCGCCAGAGATGCGCGTAGCGACTTTCAGCATTGCCATGGCCGCGCTGCTGGTCGGCAGCCTGGCTTATTATTGGCTGGATTGGGATTGGCGCAACGACATCTACATCATAGCGGACGATACCATCACACTGGTGCACAAGCGCCCCTTCTTCTTGCAAAATCTGCGCGACCAAATCTTGGTCGAGCGCATCGACAATGTCGAATCCAGCACGAGCGGGGTCATCTCGGCGCTGCTGAAGATCGGTGATGTGCGCATGTCACTGGTGGGCGCGGACGAGCCCAAGCTGTTCACGCGCGTGCACAAGCCTGCGCAGATCCAGCAAGAGATTTCACGCCGCCAGCACAACAAGGCGCGCCGCCGCGCTCGGTATGATGCCATGCAGCAGCGGCAGATCCTCGGCGAATACCTGGCTGTGGCAAATGGCGCTGCAAATCCCGCCAATCCAGCAACAACCGCCCAGCGCGACTTGCGGTCCAGCGCCGTCAGCAACAACGATCGCAATCGTCCGCCGCGCCTGCCTCGCAAATTGGTGACGCGAGCGTCCACGCCCGAAGATGGCAGCAGCCTGAACAGCCCCGACAAACCGCGCCCGCCTCGATTTCGCGCCCGTTGATTACAGCGAAAGTCGCATTGCAGCTGCGCTTAGAAATCCAGCCGCATATGCCACAACTCACGCCGCGCTTTGAAATGCTGTTGCCGCAACAGTTCGCTGACGACCTCGTCATCGCGCGGATGTTCGACCAGAATTGTCGCGCGCTCGTAACGAGAAACCAGGTTGCTGATCAAAGCTTCGGCATAAGGGCGGTGGTCGACCTGTGGCGAGGTGAACAGGCGCGCCTGCACCCGGCCGAAGCCGATAGCGGCGTTTTCCAGCCAGCAAGACGCCAGGATCTCATGCGCATCGGCGCTGCGGATGATCAGCTTTTCGATGCTGTTCATCGACAGCCAGTTGCGCAACTGCCGCCAGGGCGAAGGGCAGAAGTCGTCTCTGCACAGGGGCTTCAGCCAGCCTAGACCGCCGCGGCAATTGGGTCGCGCCGCTTGTGCCAGCGCAAACTCGGCCGCTGCTTCGTTGCGCCGCAAACGCGTGATATGAAAGTCATGCGCACGGGGCATGTAGGCTCGGGCGCGACTGCTACGCCGCCAGTGAATCCAGGCGCGTTCATAGCGGAATCCGCGTGCTTCGTACAACTTGAGCGCAGCTTCGTTGGCGCTGTCGACTTGCAGGATGACACTGTCCGCGCCGCGATTTCGCAAAGCCTCGAGGCTGCTCACCACCAGTTGCTGGGCGATGCCGCGCCGCTGGTGCCGGGGATGCACCGCCACATTGGCCAGCAGCCAGGTCTCGCCCAGATCGCGCGGGAAGTTGGCGGGATATATCGAGACATTGCCGACCAGCTCGCCCGCAACCATATAGACAAAGCCGAGGCTGATGCCTTCTGCCAACGAGTTGATACGCGTGATCAGCCGCAGCGCCGCGCCCATATGGCTCAGATAGCGCATCTCGCGAATCGCTGAACGACCCGCACTGTCCATGCTGTCGGCAAAAGCCAACTCGATGAGGTCGGCCAAGGGGCGCAGATCGCTGTGCAGGTTTACGGGGCGCACGCCATCCGCGTCCGCAGTAGCTGCCGTGAACGCGCCTAGGCTGAGTCTTGTCACGATGTCGGATCCTGGGCGTCGGATAAGCCACAGCCTAATCGCAGTCGGAACCGCTGTCAAGCTGGCTTGGCTTTTCGACTCTGGGCAATCGCGTCAATTGTTTTACCACCGAGTGCACCGAGGGTTAGAAAACAGCCATGCGAACAAATGCCGTGCTTTTTGCCATTGCGGCGCAGATGCCTGACCTTACGATGGGATTAGATTCCGAGTCAATCGTATTTCAGCTTGCAGGTTGCTGCATCACAGCGCAAAATCAATGCTTCCCTCTCGGTGTACTCAAAAAAACCTCGGTGAACTCGGTGGTTTAGTTTTCGCGTCCAGTACCTTGCGAAAGACCCATTTTGATGCGATTGCCCCAACCTAACGACTGACTTACCCTATCTTGTCCTATGCGCTATTATTGATTACAACAGGCTGGGCAGCGCGCAAGGGAGACTGCATGGGTTACAGAAGATTGGGCGGCCGCCGAAATCGTGGAGCGGCTTGGCAATGGGGCATTTTGGGATTCATCCCCGGCTTGGTCTGCGGCTTGACCGTCATGCTGGCTGTCATGGCCGAAGGCACGCTCCCCGCCTACTTCTTGCCCAC
>DAOUJB010000562.1:0-8187 GCA_034423155.1 Anaerolineae bacterium
AGCAGCTCTTCGGAAATGAAAGGTCCATAGACTTCGGCAGTGTCATACAGCGTGATGCCAGCATCCAGCGCCATTTCCACCGCCCGCACGGCATCGTCAATATCAATGTCGCCGTATTGAGTCGTGCCCAGCGCCCAGGTGCCAAAGCCGATAGCCGAGCAGCTTAAGTCGCTATTGCCAAATGCGCGCGTTTCCATTCTTTTGCCTCCCGCTCCCGGTCAATTTCGGCGTATTGTAACGCAATGTCGGCTCCGCTGTGGCTTAGGCTGTGGGTGTGATCAGGGCAATTCGCATTAGATTGTTTTTTGCCACAGAGGCACAGAAGTAACTCCAACACAGTCATGCAACAATATGATGGAACGTCGTAGGGGCGACTCTTGAGTCGCCCACATGGTCAATGGCGACATAGTGGACGAGACAAGTCTCGCCCCTACAGATAGCGAATCAGCATAGCATCGCCCTATTTCGCATGACTAACTTGGTCTCACTGAGAGCATCGAAGTAAAAATCACTCGGTGCACTCCTTTAACTCGGTGTACTCGGTGGCAAAAAAAAATGACGCGATTGCCCTGGGCTTGCCATGGTCTTGGCTAAGCTGGTTACAATCTGCCTCTGTCGATAAGCCACCGAGCCGAAAGGAGCGCCCACATGCGCAGTCACGACTGGTTCTTGCGCGAAGGACAAGCCGGCTTCAAAGCGCGCAGCCGCATGAAAAACCAGGGCACGCCCCAGCAGATGTTCGACGGACGCCCGGTCATCGGCATCTGCAACACCTGGTCGGAGCTGACGCCTTGCAATGCCCATCTGCGCATCCTGGCCGAACATGTCAAACGCGGCGTGCTGGAAGCGGGCGGCTTTCCGCTGGAATTTCCCGTCATGTCGCTGGGCGAAACACTGATGCGCCCGACCACCATGCTCTATCGCAACCTGGTCAGCATGGATGTCGAAGAGTCGATCCGCGCCAACCCGCTGGATGCGGTCGTGCTGTTGGTCGGCTGCGACAAGACGACGCCAGCCGCCATCATGGGCGCTTGCAGCGTCGATATTCCCACGATCGTTGTAACCAGCGGACCCATGCTCAACGGCAAGTTTCAAGGGCGCGACATCGGCGCAGGCACGGACAAATGGCGCTTCACCGAAGATTGGCGCAGCGGGCAGATGTCCACCGCCGACTACATCGAATCCGAGACTTGCATGTCGCGCAGCGATGGGCATTGCATGACCATGGGCACAGCCTCCAGCATGGCTTGCGTGGTCGAGGCGCTGGGGCTGATGCTGCCGGGCGGCGCGGCGATCCCCGCTCCCGATGCCCGCCGGCGGCGTCTGTGTCATCTCAGCGGCAACCGCATCGTGCAGATGGCGCGCGAGAATCTGCAGCCATCGCGTATATTGACCCGTGCCGCTTTTGAAAATGCCATCATCGTCAATGCCGCCATCGGTGGCTCGACCAATTGTGTTTTGCACTTGCTGGCCATCGCCGGGCGCATCGGGGTCGACCTGGCGCTGGACGACTTCGACAAGCTGGGCGCGGATGTGCCGCTGCTGGTCAATCTCAAGCCGGCTGGCGAATTCTTGATGGAGGAATTCTATTATGCGGGCGGGCTGCCGGTGGTCATGCAAAATTTGCGCGAACAGCTGGATATGGCTGCGCTGACTATCACAGGCCAGAGCCATGCCCAAAACACAGCGGGGGCGGTCTGCTATGACGATTCGGTCATCGCAAAGCTGGCTGCGCCCTTCCAGGAAAAGGCCGGTATCGCGGTGCTGCGCGGCAACCTCGCCCCGGCTGGAGCGGTCATCAAGCCCTCGGCGGCCACACCCGCGCTAATGCAGCATTGTGGGCGGGCTGTCGTCTTTCATTCTTTGGCAGATTTCCACGCGCGCATCGACGATCCAACGCTGGATGTGGACGAAGATTGCGTGCTTGTGATGCAAAATGTCGGTCCGGTCGGCTTCCCTGGCATGCCCGAGGTGGGCAACATGAGCCTGCCGCAAAAGCTGCTGGAACGCGGCGTGCGCGATATGTTGCGCTTGTCCGATGGACGCATGAGCGGCACAGCTTATGGCGCAGTCGTGCTGCATATCGCGCCAGAATCGGCGGTGGGCGGTCCACTGGCGCTGGTCCAAGATGGCGATATGATCGAGCTGAATGTGCCCGAGCGCCGCCTGCATTTGCATGTCAGCGATGACGAACTGGCCATGCGCCGCGCAGCCTGGCAAGCGCCTCCGCCATCAGCCGAGCGCGGCTATACGCGCATCTTTCTGGAAAATGTGCAGGGTGCCGACCGCGGCGTTGACTTTGATGTGCTGGTCGGCGGGTCGGGCGGCGCTGTCGTCAAATCATCCGATGCGCAGGCTGGCAGCTAAGCGATCAACCAGCCACCATCAGCAGTTGCGACAGTGCGACAGGCTGTAAATCTCGCCGGCGCAGCAAGCGCAGCAGTGGCGCGGCAGCCAGGTAGGCATTGCGGATCCCGTGATTCAATATCACACTGCCCGGACGCACTTGCTCGTCGAGCTGATCCAGAATGTGCCTGATGCATATTTGCGCGCATTCCAGCTTCGTGCAGGCCGCGCTTTGACCGACCTGTACCGACATGTTGGCATCGGCCGCAGGACCGGTCGCAAGAGGCGCAGTGCAAGCGCTGTCGCAATCCGTGCGCACCGTGCACAGCGCATCTTGCGAATCGACACCCCACAATATCAGCGGGATGCCATAAAGCGCCGCAAGCTCGCGAATAGCGTCCGTCATGATGCCATAGGGCGGGCGGATGCCGATGGGCATGAAGTCCTCGCCCAGCGCTTGCCGCATGGCAGCCAGGGCTGGCTCCATTTCTTCATCAATGAGCTGCTGCAATCCGAACCTGCGGTGGTTGCGATGTGTATACAGGTGGCAGCCGATCTCGTGCCTCATTTCGCGCAGACGCGGGTATAGGTTTTCGTGGTCGGCGTGGGGTCGCTTCAGGTTGTTGGTGATGGCGCGCCCGATCGGGAAGAAAGTGACGCGAATCTCCCGCTCGTGATAAAAGCGGGCAATGCGCAGCGTATAATACTCATTCCACAGGTCGTCATAGGTCAGGCAGACCTTGCGCCCGGCTGCCGCGACTGTCCGGATCGGCTCTGCGCCATTGGCCAGCGATCGCCCAGGAACAGCCAACAAGCTGCTGCCAAGCGCCGCGCCAGCGCTCAAAAAGCCGACCTGGCGTAAAAATTGCCGCCTGGTAATTTTCGATCTGCGCAGTGAGCTGGACATAGGTGCAGAGTCTACCACCTGGCGCGGCAATCTGTACAGACATTCGCATCGACTGGATAGGGGAATCGCATTAAATTGAACGCTTTTCTCTGTGTTCTCTGCGCTCTCTATAATCTCTGTGTTGAGTTTTGCTTACTTCGGCGCTGTCGTAGCGGGATTATGTTTTGATGCGATTGCCTTGGGGGCAGAAACGCGCGCTGTCTTGGCGTTGCAAGAGGTCTGCGCTACAATGGACGCTGATTGAGCAGCATGCGCCTTTTCAGAATACAAGGAGAAAAATCGAATGAACAAGCAGCTTTCTCGCCGCGACTTTTTGCGCATCGCCGCGACCACAGCCGCCGCCAGCAGCATCGGCGCGCTGGGTGTGCAGCCTATCGCCGCGCAAGCCGACGCCGGCGCATTTTCGCTGGCCATGGTCGACTGGAGCGATCCGGTACAGACTGCCTTTGAAGAAACGATCATCCCGCGCTTCCTCGAAGAGAATCCCGGCGCAAGCGTCAGCATCAACTGGACGAATTGGGGACGCTACAACGAAGAGATGACCACGGCCTTCGCTTCGGGCGTGACGCCAGATGTCTTCCAGGGCGGCGCGGTTTGGGCGCCCCAGATGGCACGCCGCAACTGGGCAGTGCCGCTCAACGACTTTATCAATGCCGACGCCGAATGGGACTGGGCCGACTTCCCCGCGGGTTTGCAAGCCGATGTCACCATCCGCGGCGATATTGTGGCTGTGCCCTACCGCCAAGACCTGCGCACGCTCTGGTACAACAAAGACATGCTGGCAGAAGCCGGCATCGATGCAGCGCCGACCACCTGGGACGAATTTCTGGCTGCCGCCCAAGCCACCGCCGTCAAGGGCGACATGGGCTTTGATATCGAGGGCTATCACCTCTCCGACGCCAGCGGCAACTGGCAGCGCGACTGGCAGCCTTTCTTGATGTGGGTGGAGATGGCCGGCGGGCAGTTCCTCAGCGATGACCTGGAAACCTGCGCTCTGGACAGCGAAGAGGCTTTGAACGCGCTGGAGTGGCTGGTCGCGCTGGTGCACGAGCACGAAGTAACCAGCTATCCGGGTTTGGATTCGCAGGGCGACCTGAATGTGATGGCTGCGGGCAATGCCGCCATGCAGCTTTCCAACGCCGACATGGAGCGCGTCATCAACCTTTACGCGCCCGACCAGGCCGACGCCATCTACCCGACCCTGCCGCTGACCGGCGCAGTCCAAGCCACGCACAGCTGGGTCAACAAGTTCTTCGTCAGCAGCCAGACATCCGATGCCGCCGCCAGCTGGGGTTTCCTGCGCTTCCTCACGCGCCAGGATATGCTCGAGGTCTACAGCGCCTCCAACAACAACACGCCGCCGCGCTTGTCGCTGCTGGAAGCCGACTACATGTCCGAGAAGCACAAGGTCGTGCTGGAATCGGCGGTGTACGCGCGCACCTATCCACAGCATCACAACCTGATCGCGCTCTTCCGTCCCATCGCCGCCGAGCTGGAAGTGGCGCTTAGCGGGATGAAGTCGCCCGCCGATGCCCTGGCCGATGCCACCGCCGCTATCAACGAGATCATGGCGGACGATTAAATTGCCCCCCCTCGGTCCCCCCGTCGGGTCGGGGGGAGGGTTGACTCGCGACATTGGAATCATGACGAATGCGATCATCACAGGACGTTTGTAGGGGCGATACTTGTATCGCCCACACAGAACCCGCTGAAAACCCAATGCCTGTTTGCAACTGTAGTCAACTCGCGGGACTCGATTCCCGTCGCAGTCCATTTTCGCATAATCGGGATTTCTACTGGCGGGCCAGCGGCTCGCCCCTACGACGACCCTTCTTGATGGGGCGGCTGGCATGACCCTTGCCCTGTCACAGAGCGGCAGCTGGCGCGAACGCCTCTACCGCATCACCAACAGCCAGGCATTTGTGGCGCTGCTATTCCTCGCCATTCCCGTGCTGCTGCTGGCCGCGCTGAAGATTTATCCCGTCTTTTATAACCTCTATCTCAGTTTCACCCGCTACGAGCTGTTTGAGCCGCCGCGCTTCGTGGGCATGAAGAATTACAATTATGTCTTCAGCAACAGCGTAACCCGCCAGTCCATCATCAATACCCTGCTCTTCACCATCGAGGCGGTGCCGATCGGCACGGCGCTGGCCTTGGTCATCGCCAAGCTGCTGGATCAATCCATCCGCGGGCGGGTCTTCTTGCGCACACTCTATTATCTGCCGGTGGTCAGCTCGGTGGTGGTTTCGGCGATGATCTGGCGCTGGATCTACAGCCCACAGCACGGTTTGCTGAATTATTTTCTGGGCATTGTCGGCATCCCCCCGCAAAACTGGCTGAACGACCCCAACCTGGCGTTGATCAGCCTGGTCATCGTGACGATCTGGGGCAGCATCGGCAGCAACATGGTCATCTTCCTGGCGGGCTTGCAGGACATCCCGCGCGATGTGATCGAAGCGGCGCGCGTCGATGGCGCAAATCCGCTGCAGAACTTTTTGTTGATCACCGTGCCTTTGATGCGCCCGGTCATCTTGTTTGTGGTGGTGACATTCACCATCGGCATCTTCCGCAACTTCGGCTTGATCTTCATGCTGACGCAGGGCGGTCCATTCAACCGCACCAACACCATGGTCTGGGAGGTCTATCAGAATGTCTTTGGCTATCTGCGGCTGGGTCGCGGGGCGGCTATTTCGGTGGTGATGCTGGTCATCGTGCTGATATTGACGATCATCAGCTTCCGCGTATTGCGCGAAAGGCAGGGCGCATGACACAGCAGAGCCACCCCGGCACATTCAGCCAACGGGAAGCGCGCATCCCGCTGCTGCTGACCTATGCGATCTTGATCGTCGGTGCCATCGTCATGACCATGCCTTTCGTCTGGATGGTTTCGACTTCCATCAAGCCCGACCGCGAGATCTTCGGCGACAGCATCCGCTGGCTGCCCACCGAGCTAGACTTGCAAAATTATTCAGACGCCTTTGAGCAGACAAATATGCCGCGGCTCTTCGCCAACACGGTGCTGGTGACGGCGGTGGCGGTGGCTTCGCAGGTGTTGCTGGGCTCGATGGCAGGATATGTATTCGCGCGCTTGCACTTCCGCGGCAAGATGCTGCTTTTCTTCGCGCTGCTGACGACCATGATGGTGCCATTTGAGGTGTTGATCATCCCGGTCTTTTTGTTGATTCGCTTCTTCCCGCTGGCTGGCGGCAATGATTTGTTCGGGCAAGGCGGCACGGGGCTGATCAATACATTGGGCGGCGTGATGTTCCCCAATTTTGTGTCGGTCTTCGGCGTGTTCTTGTTCCGCCAGTTTTATCTGGGCTTCCCCAAAGAGATCGAAGAAGCGGCGATTGTCGATGGCTGCTCGCGGGTGGGCGTCTATTGGCGCATATTGATCCCCAATTCCAAGCCGGTTATGGGCACGATGGCGCTATTCGCCTTCTTGTGGTCGTGGAACGACTTTTTGTGGCCCCTGGTTGTGGTCAAAGAAGACAGCCTAAAAACCATCCAGCTGGGCTTGAGCGTCTTCGACCAAGAGCAGGGCACTGCCTGGGCAGAATTGATGGCGGCCTCGGTGATGGCGGTGGTGCCGGTCATCCTCTTGTACATCTTCTTGCAGCGTTTTTTGGTCAGCGGCGGTTTGACCAGCGGCTTGAAAGGCTGATTCGTCCGCCTGGCAACTCGTAGGGGTGTCTCCCCGCAAAAAAGGAGAGCTTGTATATGAAAGCAATTATGGTCATGTTCGACTCGCTGAACCGGCGCATGCTACAGCCCTATGGCGGCGACTGGGTGCAAACGCCCAACTTCCAGCGCTTGTCACAGCGCGCCGCGACCTTCGACAAGGCCTTCATCGGCAGCATGCCTTGTATGCCCGCCCGCCGCGAGCTGCACACCGGGCGCTACAACTTTTTGCATCGCAGTTGGGGTCCGCTGGAGCCATTTGACGACTCGATGCCACAGATGCTGGACGAGCATGGCGTGCATTCGCATATCGTCACCGACCACCAGCATTATTGGGAAGACGGCGGCGCGACTTATCACCAGCGCTATACCACCCACGAATTTGTGCGCGGACAAGAGGGCGATGCCTGGATCGGCGATGTGGCGGCTGGCGTCGTGAGCGATGCGCCCAACCCACACCTCCGCTCGCGTTTCCAGGACAAGGTGAACCGCCGTTTCATCACCGACGAGAGCCTGATGCCCCAGGCGCGCACTTTCAGCCAGGGCATCGACTTCATGCGCCGCAATAGCGCCGCCGACAACTGGTATTTGCAGATCGAAACTTTTGACCCGCACGAACCATTCTTCACGCAGCCGGGCTGGAAAGAGCTGTATCCGCATGACTACGCCGGCGAGCCAATGGACTGGCCCCCGTATGCCCCGGTCAGCGAACCGCCCGCGCTGGTCGAGCATTATCGCGCGCAGTACGCCGCACTGCTCAGCATGTGCGACCATTACCTGGGGCGCGTGCTGGATACCATGGACGAGCTGGACTTGTGGGAAGACACCATGCTCATCGTCAATACCGATCACGGCTTTTTGTTGGGCGAACACGACTGGTGGGCGAAGATGCGCATGCCCTGGTACAACGAGCTGGCGAATATCCCGTTATTTATCTGGGATCCGCGCGCGGGCGTGGCTGGCGAACATCGCAGCAGCCTCGTGCAGACCATCGACCTGCCCGCCACCCTGCTGGATTATTTCGGCATCGCGCCCACGAGCGATATGCAGGGCTTGCCGCTGGGACAGACCATCGTCGATGACAGCCCGGTGCGCGAGGCGGCGCTGTATGGCGTGCACGGCGGGCATATCAACATAACCGATGGCAGCCATGTGTATATGCGCGCGCCAAAAGATGCCGACAACCAGCCGCTCTTCAATTACACGCTCATGACCACGCACATGCGCCACCCCTTCCCGCCCAGCGAACTGAC
>DAOUJB010000563.1:0-1749 GCA_034423155.1 Anaerolineae bacterium
CGAGCAGAAGGCTGGGGCGCGCATGCCCTGCCCTATCGCGGCGCTTCGACCTGGTTCGTGCCGGCGCTGTGGGCGCGATTCCCCGTCGTGCGGCGCATGGCAGACTTGCTGGTGGCAGAGAAGATCGACCTGGTGCACAGCGATTATCACACTTTGCCCTTCATCGCAGCGGCGGCGCGGCGGCTGGGCGTTCCCGTGCTGTGGACGGTGTGGGGCTGGTGGTTCGAGCCGAAAGCCTGGCAGCGGGCATTCTTTCGCTCAGTGCCTGCCGTGGCGCGCAGCCGTGCCATCCGCGCTGGATTTTTGGGCTCGCCCCCTTTCATGCCTAGTAACCAGTTGCCCGTCATTTACACGGGCGTCGACAGCGAGCGCTTTCGGCCTGGCTTGGGCAGGGGATTGCGGCGCGAGCTGGGTATAGCTGACGATGCGCTGGTCGTGGCGATGGTGGCGCGTTTCCAGCCGGTCAAGGGACATCATATTTTTCAAGCGCTGGCTGAGCAAGTTTTGAAAACCCAGCCCAAAACGCGCTTCATTGTGGCGGGCGATGATGTTTTTGGCGTGACTGCCGACCAGCGTTATCGCGACCAGATTCTGGAGCGCGCCGACAAGCAGTCAACTCTGCGCGATTCGCTGCAATATATCGGCTTTCGTCATGATATCGAGACGGTGTATGCGGCGGCCGATATCTTCGTCTGCCCATCGGACTTCGAAAGTTATGGCATAGCCAACCTGGAAGCGATGGCTTGCGGCTTGCCAGTCGTCAGCACGCGGCGCGGCGGACCATCTGAAACGCTCGTGCATGGCGAGACCGGCTACCTGGTCGATGCCGGCGATGTCGATGCGCTTGCGGCAGGCGTTCTGCGCTTGCTGAAAGACGTCGACTTGCGGGAGCAGATGGGCGCTGCGGGCAGGCGGCGCGTTCTGGAGACATTCTCGATTGCCGCCGCCGCAGATGAGCACATGAAACTTTACGAAAAGCTGCTTCGAGATTGACCTGCCAACGACTCGACGGGGGAGAGAATCGGGCGAGTCGCCGCCTCAACCCTGCAATTATTATCAGTAATGCCATTAAAGTAATGCAACAATATGGAGATACGTCGTAGGGGCGATACTTGTATCGCCCACATGGTAAACGGAGGCTTTTTGGGCGAGACAAGTCTCGCCCCTACATGTTCTGAATAAAAGCAGCATTGCTCGGTTGCGCATGACTAACTTGGTTTTGCCTCGCTGCCTCTGGGCAATTTCAAAAAGCGCTTAGTTGACCGTCGCGTTGCCGAAGAATTTCGCCAGCGTATCGCCCAGCGTGTTGTCGCGCAGGTAGGCGATATGCTCGCCTGCGAAAGGGATCGGCGACATGCCGAAGCGCGTAACCAGCGCATTTTCGGGCACGGTGTTGGGCACAGCCAACAGCTCGAGCAGGCTGGTATTGACGGGCGAGCCGGGCAGCAGCCTTTGCATCAAAGCCACGACGGGCCGCAGCAGAGACGCCGGCACGGGCACCAACAGGCGCAAGCTGCCCGTCGCATCCAGCACACGGCGCTCGATCTCGCCCAGCGTCAACACTTCGGGACCGCCCAGCGCCAATTCCGCGCCGATGGTCGAATCGTCAGCCAGGCAGCGCAGCGCCGCTTCTACGACATCATGCGCCGAAACGGGCTGGAACTCCGCCTTGCCGCCGTCAATGAGCGGGAAGATGACGGGCGTGATTTTCAGCAAGCGCGCGAAAGTATTGAAGAATTCGTCCTGCGC
>DAOUJB010000564.1:0-1649 GCA_034423155.1 Anaerolineae bacterium
ACCAGCGCGGCACGACAGCCGGTTATGGACAAGCCTGGACCAAAGCCAGCGAGGGCGATCAAGGCGGCGCGGATTATGAAGAAATCATGCTGGGCGTCGATGAACTGGTCAAGCTGCCCTGGATCGACGCAGCGCGCATGGGCGTCACAGGCGGCAGTTGCGGCGGCTTCATGACCAATTGGGTGGTCGGGCATACCGATCGCTTTGCCGCAGCCGTTTCTCAACGCAGCATCACCAACCAGATCAGCTTCTTTGGCACCAGCGATATCGGTCCCGAATGCACAGGCGGCGAAACACGCACCGACCCCTGGCGCGATCTGCAAGATAGCTGGCGGCAATCGCCAATCGCCTATATCGACAAGGTCAATACGCCGCTGCTGATCATTCATGCGGACGAAGATCATCGCTGTGCGCTTGAACAAGCCGAGCAGCTCTTCGCGGCATTGCGCTGGCGCGGCAAGGAGGTCGAGCTGGTCATATTCGAAGGCGAGAGCCACGGCTTGTCGCGCGCTGGCAAGCCCGGCAACCGCATCGAACGGCAGCGGCGGATACTGGACTGGTTTGACCGGTATATGCGGGCATGAACAACGATTTCGCCACAGAGGCACAGAGGCACAGAGAAATGCTTAAAGCTCAAACACAGAGGGCACAGAGAACAAAGAGGGGTTCACAAAGAGCGCAAAGACACAAAGGTCACAAAGATTATTCTCGGTGTACTCTCTCAACTCGGTGCACTCGGTGGTTCATTTTTTGTATCTGATCTTGCTTCGCAGAGAAAAACAGGAGACGCAATATGCTACAAGCAGGCAACTTATCCGCGCGGGCGGGCGAAAAGACTTTCGGCTATCTCGAGACGGCGCAATCGCGCAGTGGCATGCGGCTGGATATCCCGGTTCATCTCATCGCGGGCGCGCAACCTGGCCCCACGCTGATGGTGCAGGGCGCGATCCACGGCGCAGAGATCATCGGCAGCATCGCCATCTTGAACTTGGTGGAAAAGCTGGACCCGGCTGTCTTGAGCGGGAACATCATCGCCGTGCCGGTCGTCAATCGCGCCGGCTTTGAACTGGGCGAGCGTGGCAGTCGCGTCGATGCCAAAGATATCAGCCGCCTCTTCCCTGGCAAAGCCGACGGCAGCATCAGCGACCAAACCGCCTATATCTACTTCAAAGAAACGATCGCCCAAGCCGATGTGCTGATCGACTTCCACGCGGGCGCGCGCACCGCCTATGAACGCTATGTGCTCTTCAGCGCCGAAGACGACCCCGACAAGCCCACGCAGCTGGAGAAGATCCGCCGCAAGCTGGTGGTGGCTTTTGGGCTCGACCAAGCTGCTTTCTTCCCGCCCGGCACATTCGGCGCGAACACGGCGAAAAAGGCCATTGAGGATGTCAACACCTGCCAGATCACGCTGGAATTCGGCGGTGGCACCGGCTGGTTCAAAAATGGCGAAGACAATGTGCGCGATGCCGAACGCGGCATTTGGAACATCATGAAAGCCATGGGCATGATCGAAGGCGAGCTGGAGTCCGATGGCCCGCTCTGCACCGTCTACAACGCCGGCGTCGTCATTTGGAAGCCGGCTGTCGATGGCCTCTTCATCCGCGACCGCAAGTTCAAAGACGCGCTGACAGTCGGCGACAGCTATG
>DAOUJB010000565.1:0-7033 GCA_034423155.1 Anaerolineae bacterium
GATGGTCGTGCCCTGGCGCTCGTGTATGTCCAGGATGTAGCGCGCCATATCTTCTTTCTCTTCGACATTCATGCCGGCCATGGGCTCGTCCAGCAGCAGCAGACTCGGCTCCAGCGCCAGCGCTCTGCCCAACTCGACCCGCTTGCGCAAGCCATAACTCAGCGTGCCGACGATGGACTTGCGGATCGGCTCCAGCTCGAGGAAGTCTATGATCTCTTCGACTCGCTGTCGGTGGGCGATTTCTTCGCGCTGCGCCCGCCCCCAAAACAGCGCCCCGGCCAGCATGGATGCGCGCATGTGAATGTGGCGAGCGGCCATCAGGTTGTCCAGCACGGTGGCGTTGGTATAGAGCGCGATATTCTGGAAAGTCCGCGAAATGCCCAAGCCGGCGCGCTTGTAGGGCGGCATATGCGTAATGTCTGCCCCCTCGAAGCGGATGCTGCCTTGCTGTGGCGTATAGAAGCCGTTGATGCTGTTGATGAGGCTGGTTTTGCCCGCGCCGTTGGGACCGATGACGGAGAAGATCTCGCCCGTCTGGACTTGAAAATCAACCTGCTGCAGGGCTTTGATGCCGCCAAAGCTCAAGGATATGTCGGCGACATGCAGCTTGGTGACCATGCAGGACCTTCCGTTTGCGGTACGCCAGACATCAACACAAAGGACTCGATCCGGCGGCAGAACACGCCAGCATCAACCAAGCGCAATTGTACAAAAACTGGCCGCACAAGCCAAATGACCAGGCTATTCGGCTATACAACGCGCCAGCAGCCAGTCGCGAAGCGTGGCGATGATCTCGTCGCGGCCGACTTCGTTGACCAGTTCGTGGCGCAAGCCGGGATAAATCTTCAGCGTGATATCGGCGCTGCCCGCATTGTCCGCCAGGAAGCGCGCGCCCGAGGCCGGGGTCAGGCTGTCTGCGCCGCCATGCAATACCAGCAGGGGCAGTTGGATGGCTGGGACCGAGGCGCAAATGTGCCGAGCCATGCGCAAGAGGGCGGCCGAAGTGCCGATGCGCCACATCTGCTTCTGCACGAGCGGATCATCCCGCCATTCGCGCAGTTTATCTTGGTCGCGCGTCAGCACATCGGCGGGTCCACGCGGGGAGAGGCGGATATTGGGTATGAAGCGCGCAGCCAGCAACAGCGCCGATGTTAAAAAGGCGGGGACTGTGCGCTCACCGTGGATTGCCACCCCGCTCAATACGATGCCGCGTAGGTCTTGCGGCTGGCGCAAGACAAAAGCCAGCCCGATCAACGAGCCCATGCTGTGCGCGAAGACAAATGTCGGCAAGTGGGGATGCTGGGCACGGACGCGGCGATACAACTGCTCAACATCATCGGCGGCCAGCTGCATATCAGGGATGAATCCGCGCCTTCCCCCACTCAACCCATGTCCGCGGTGGTCGATGCCATAACACGCGAAACGAGCTTCGGTCAGCGCCTCGGCGACATGTCGGTAGCGTCCGCTGTGTTCGTTGATGCCATGCAAAACGAAGACATGGCCGCGCAGCTCGCCCGCTTCTGGCAACCAGCCGCGATAGGCGATTGAGAAGCCACTTGCGTTTTGAAATCTGCCTTCATGTTCGATCATGCCAGGCGATACCCACAGGTGTGGGCAAAATGCTTCAGCGTCGCATTGACTCAAGCTCTGCCCGAATCGCCAGCGCCAATGCATTCATCTCGGATTCGTCACATCGTTCTGCCAAGGGTACACCAAGCCGACGCATAATTCTATAAGCGATGTCTGCGGGCGCATGGTCGGGCATGCGCGGCACGATGTGAAAATGAACATGCGGGTGTTCGGCCGATTCGGCGAATTGCATGATATAGGTCTTCTGGCAGCCAGTATGCCGCTTCAGCGCCAGAGAAACCTCGCGAAGCAGCGCGCCCAGGTCAGCCGCTTCTGCAATCGTCATCTCGTCAAGCGCTTGAATATGCCGCCGAACAACCAGCACCAGCCAGCCGAGAACCGATGTATTGTAGGCATGAACGACATCCCAATAGCTGCTGCGATAGATGCTGTCCCAGAGCGGCGCATCGCCCTCGTCGCGCTTGCGCAATAGCATGCAGCTCTTGCATTCTGTCATTGGCTCCCTCCCGCATTTCAATATTTGCCAAATCTACACTGTCCCGCCAACCAGGTCTCGCTGCCGATCCAAGCTAGGTCGCCACAGCTGCGGACGCTATAATCCCGCGTGAAGCGAGAAAACATCAACTTGGGGATAACCGGTGAAAAATCCCGAGCGACCGAAAGCATTGGCGCTGGTCGGCATGCCGGGCGCGGGCAAGACAATCTGCGCCGAACATCTGGCGGCGCGCGGGTACTGGACGCTGCGATTTGGCGGGCTGGTGGTCGATGAGGTGCGGCGGCGCGGCTGGGACATCAACGCCGAAAATGAGCGCGTCGTCCGCGAAGAAATGCGCGAGCGGCATGGCATGGCTGCGATGGCGGCGCTCAGTTTGCCACAATTGCGCGCTGCACTCGCCGAAGGCCGCCATATCGTTATCGACGGTCTCTATAGCTTCAGCGAATACCTGCTGCTGCGGGAGGAATTGGGCGCGCCCCTGCTGCTGCTCGCCATCGTTGCGCCGCGTCATTTGCGTTACCAGCGGCTGGCTGCCCGACCCGTCCGTCCGCTGACTGCGACGCAAGCCCTGCAGCGCGATATCCGCGAGATCGAGCGGCTGGAGAAGGGCGGTCCTATCGCCATGGCCGATTACACCTTGCTCAACGCTGGAACAACTGGGCAGTTGCTCGGGCAACTGGACGATCTGCTGCGGGAACTGGACTTTCTTGCTTGATTCTGCGCTTGCGGCTCTCGATAATGCTAGACTATAGTTACGAGCACGCTCTGTTGGCTTGCGCAGGACCGAGGCGCGCATGACAGCGACCGACTCCATGCAGGAATATCTGGCGGAAGCCTGGCGCATCGCCCATTATCAGCCCGATGACCTGTATGTATCGACATCGGCGCTGGCGGATGAGATTGGCGTGTCTGCCCCGGCCGTAACGCGCATGGTGCAGCGGCTCAAACAGGCCGGCTACCTGGAACACGAACCCTATCGCGGCATTCGTCTGACTGCGTCTGGCGAGCGGGCGGCGCTGACCAATATCCGCCGACACCGCCTGGTCGAGCGCTTTCTGGTCGATGTCATGGGTTTCGGCTGGCACGAAGTCCACGATGACGCCGATGACCTGGGACTGGTGGTCAGCGATGCGCTGGTCGACAAAATCGACGCCATGAGCGGCTATCCAAAGCGTTGTCCGCACGGCGAGCCAATCCCCAGCGCCGACCTGGTCATGCCGCGCATCATCGATTATCCGCTTTCTGATGTGGCTGTGCGCCGCGAATATGTGGTCAGCCGCGTGCACACCCATGACGAGCAGAAACTGCGTTATATCAGCGAGCTGCGCCTGGAACCGGGCGCGCGCTTCCGCCTGACGAACCGTGCGCCCTTCAAAGGACCGCTGCAGTTGCGCGTGAATGGCAAGGCGCGCCACTTGGGACACGAGCTGGCCAGCGACCTGCGCGTCTGCAGCGAAGCCGAATACCAGCTTGTCTAGGCATCTTGTCCGCCGAGTGGTTTCGCGCCCGCGACAGCTTCGACCATAGCCGAGTCCCGCCGCTGGTGCAACAGCGCTGGGGTGGCGATCCGCAGGCAGTCCAATTCATCAGCGCCGACTATAACATCGTCTTCCGCTTCGAGCGTGGCGGGCGCGGTTATTACCTGCGTATCTGCCATGAGGTCCTGCATCCGCTGCCGGAAGCGCGACAGGTCATGCACTTTCTGCGTTATCTGGCCGGGTGTGGCGTCCCCGTTGGCGAGCCCATCCCTGCAGCCAGTGGCGAATTCATCGAAGTGCTCGCCGATGGATTCTTCGCGTCGGCACAGCGTGAAGCGCCGGGCGCACTGATGGAAGCGCATGCGCACGACATCGCGGTGTATGAAGCGTGGGGGCGCTCGCTGGGCAAGCTGCATGCCGCGTCAAGAAATTATCAGCGCGACAAAAATATCGACTACGAATTTCCAACTGTGCAGCGATTTTGGAAAAATATCGCGCCGACTATCGAAAACGCGTCGCCACAGCTGCAAAATGTCTATGCCGAGCTGAGCGACTGGATGCAGAATTTGCCTAAATGCGATTATGGGCTGATCCACGGCGACTATCGTCCGGGCAATGTGATCTGGGACGGGACAACCGCGCGCACAATTGACTTCGACGAGCCGAATTTTCATTGGTATATCGCGGATATCTGTCGGGCGCTGCTGGAATTGTGGGATAAACCGCTGGAAGAACGGCGCGCGAGGCGGCGAGAATTCATGCGCGGCTACCTACGCGAGCACAAAATTGACGAATTTTGGGTGGGGCAACTGCCCTTTTTCGCGCAGCATCGGGCGATGCTGATGCATGCCTGGGATGTGCAGGAGGGCAGTAGCTGGCAGGAGGGGAAGCTGTGGGCGCTGGAGCGGGTGGGGTGGTGAGGCAGATTAACGCTCAGATTCAGAAAGCCTGCATCTAGTTAATCTAGCATTAACTGGATACTATTGTAGGCAAAACTCATTGCTTGGAGGGACCATGAGATACTTCCCTAGGCTACCTCAACATCCTAGTTTACGAACGCGGTTCATAATCTTGGCGCTGCTGGTAGTTGTTCTCGTATGCCTGAGCTTACATGTAACTGGCGAAGTATTTCCGTCTACCTACCCCTATACGTTAGTATTTCAGAGCGGACTGCTTGTGGCAGTCTTTGGTTCACTAATTCTTGAAGACAAGTTCACTAAGCCTGTGGATGCGTTCGTAAACGGATTCTTTGTACTTGTGTCGCTGTCACCCTTGATTGCTTCGGCGATGGACGCACCTCTGTTTCTGTTGCTCTGTTATACAGCTGTCGTCTTGTTCGCCTGTGTTGTGAATCTGGCGCTATTGAGCAGCAATCGGGAGAGCGGAGTTTTGGTCTTCGCTCGTGAAATTTCGATGGAGATAGCAACAAATCTGGGCAGATCTAGAATGATTCACTCGTTTCTGTTTCTGTATGCAGTCCACGCAGTAAACGCGCAGGACGAAAGCTATACTATTCCTCTGCTGGTATTCTGGACTATGCACTTGGCAATGTGGCCGCTCAAGCTGCCGCACCTGTTGGATGCACTCACGTTGAGACGGAGTCGGCTAAAGATTCGGGGCAGTATCGTTCGTGTTGAAGTGCCAAATATAGTACGAGTTCGTTTGGAGCGAGGCACTGCTTGGACTGGGGAGTTGGTTTCTGCGTTAGCTGACGGCACTGCTCGCAAAGTATTGCCACTCTACACCCAACTTGAAGGTGAGACGGTCATTGGAACTGGCTTACTAACTGACGAATGCGACTTGAGAGATGCTAGGGCAACAACTGGACTTGTGTACGCTATGCCGGCGGCGGTGTCAACGACAAGCGCGTCGCATCCAATCGGCTTAATTTGCGAGGGATCGCGTATCGCGGCCATTCGCTTCGAAACATGGCGGCACGAGCTAATGAGTGAGGGTCAGTTAGTCTACTGCTCAATATGGAGCAGCAGAGTTTATTATCAGGTGTCAGATGCGTTGACCAAGCAAGAGGCCTTCCTAAATAACCGACATGGATTCCAGGTAGTCGAGGCGCATCAGGTTGGCGAATACGATCGCCGCAGTGGTTTCAAGAAATATGATTGGCTTCCGGATGCGAATACTCCCGTCTTTCTCGCGGAAGAGGAGATACAGGTTGGCGAGCTGGGTTTAGCAAGTCAAGAAATGATCTTGGGCAACATTCCACGAACGAACATTAATATCGTATGTGATATTGATGCCCTAGTCTCTCATCACACAGCGGTATTGGGTGTCACAGGTTCAGGCAAAACAGAACTCGCCTTTCGCATCATTCAAGGCGCGATTGAGAACAACGTGAAAGTATTCTGCGTCGACATCACGGACCAGTACCTTGACCGACTTAAGCCTTATAATCCTATCGTGCTGAGCATTGACGCTGACCTTGCCGATGATCTGGGCCAGAAGTTGCACGACGCTGAGACGGGCCCATACAATGCCGGTAAGGAGAAGAAGATACTGAGGGATTTCACCACTCGTCTTCGCAATGACATAGACTGTCAAGTTGCTAGGTTTCACACAGAGAATACGTCGTTAGGAGTGTTTTCGTTGCCCTCAATTTCAAACACAAAGGCAACTCTTCAAGCTACTGAAATCTATCTTACCAGCCTTTTCAAGTACAATCGCTCTAAAGCGGATGAAAGACAACGGGTCTTGGTGGTATTGGAAGAGGCACATACTGTGGTTCCAGAGGCTGGCACAATGGGTCTAGGAGACTTTGACAGTAAAGGCATGGTAGCAAAGATAGCCCAGATTGCATTGCAAGGACGAAAATACGATGTTGGATTGCTCATCATCGCACAACGTACTGCGACTGTGAGCAAAACTGTTTTGACTCAATGTAACACCATGATTTCCTTTTCGAGTTTCGACAAGACTGGTCTAGAATTCTTATCAAATGTGTATGGCGCTGAACACACCGCAAAGATATCGAATCTACTTCCCTTCCAAGCATTGGCATTTGGCAAAGGTATAAACAGTGAACGCCCTGTTGTAGTGCAAATGCCTCCAATCGAGGAAAGTGACAGCAAGCCTGATGGGGTACAACCCTGAATTTTTGCCCTCACCCCCGCCCGTACAGCCGTCCGCCAAACTCGCCCGCCAGCGCATCGTCCAGTTCGTCCGCATAGCCAGCCAGCCTGCGGATGATGGCGTCCGCCTCCGCCGCGTCCAAACCCGCCAGCAAGCGCTCGTGATACAGGTAGACGACATCTTCGTGCACGCCCAGCGCCGCATTCGTCAGCTGCAAGTTCAGCTCCAGCAGCCGCCGATACAGCGCCAGCAGGTTGCCCGGCGGCAGGTGCATAATCGGCGAAAGCACTTGCAGATAGCCTTGTTCTTCGGGCGTCAGATACACCTCGATCAGCGCCGAGCCACGCTGGAAGTGCCAGCCGAAGCCGCTCGCCACCGCCATCTG
>DAOUJB010000566.1:0-3843 GCA_034423155.1 Anaerolineae bacterium
AAGTTCGAGATCTACAAGCTGATGCGTCAGCTCAACGACCGCGGCATCGCCATCATCATGATTTCGTCCGAACTGCCAGAGATCATCGGCATGAGCGACCGCATCCTGGTCATGAACGATGGCCGGGTGGCCGGCGAGCTGGCGCGCGAAAATGCCGATGAAGAGCGAATTATCGAGCTGGCGACCCTGGGCGGCACAGAGGCGCAATCCGCATGAATGGACTGGGCGGCATCATGAGCGGGGGGCCACAGGCGCGCGCCCTCTTCTTGCGGCGCAACGGTCCCATCATCATGGTCTATGCCTTCATATTGCTGTTGATCGTCATCGGGGCGACGCAATCCGAGCGCTTCTTGAGCGAGCGCAACCTGGCCAATGTGGCGCGGCAATCGGCATTTTTGGGTATTGTCGCGCTGGGGCAGATGCTGGTCATCCTCACCGCTGGCATCGACTTGTCGGTCGGGTCTTTGGTCAAGGTGTCCATACTCGTTTCGGCCATCGTGATGAATGGCGAAAGCGCCAATGTCGTGCCGGCTATCCTGGCGGCGCTGGGGCTGGGTGTGGTGGTCGGCTTGATTCACGGCTTTCTCATCAACGAGCTGCGCATCGCGCCTTTTATCGTCACCTTGGCATCGCTGGTGATCTTGAAAGGCATCGGGCTTACGATTTCGTCATCGCCAGTCGGCAAAGCCAGCCGCGAAGTCATGATGTTTTATGTGCAAAAGGTGGGTCCGCTGCCGGTTATCGCGCTGATGTTCTTTGTGCTGGTGATATTGACCATGCTGCTGCTGCGCTACACAGTCTTCGGCAAGCACCTGGTGGCGGTGGGCGGAAATATCGAGGTGGCGCATCTTTCGGGCGTGCCGGTCAAGCGGACGCGCTATGGCGTCTATGTCATTTGCAGTCTGACGGCGGTGGTTACTGGTTTGCTGTGGCTTTCGCGCATGGGCGTGGGCGACCCGGCGATCGGCGATGGCATTGAGCTGCAAACGATCACGGCGGTCATCATCGGCGGCACCAGCCTGTTCGGCGGGCGCGCCAGCGTGCTGGGGACTTTGGGCGGTGTGCTGCTGCTGGGCATCACCGCCAACCTGCTGGTGATGCTGGGCGTGAGCCAATTTATTCAGGGGTTGATCCAGGGCGTCATCATCGTGGCAGCTGTGGCGCTCTACAAACAGGAAGGCGACTAACATCAATGGTGCGTCCCAATCGACCGACAGTGCAGGCGCTGCAGCCGAGCTTGATCCGCAAATTGGCGAATACCGCCATGAATCGCGCGGAAGTCATCCCGCTTTGGTTTGGCGAGCCAGATAAACCGACGCCCCTTTTCATCCGCGAAGCCGCCAAAGATGCCATCGACGAGGGGCAGACCTTCTACCAACCCAACCTGGGCATCCCGCCGCTGCGAGAAGCGCTTGCAAATTATATGAACGATCTCTATGGCACGCGTTTGACCGCTGCCAATATCGGCGTGACTCCCTCGGGCATGACGGCGCTGTCGCTGGCGCTGCAGTTAGTTGTGGCTGGCGGGGACAGCGTGCTCGTGCCATCGCCGGTTTGGCCCAACCTGCCGGCCGCCGCCGAGATCCTGGGCGGGAATATCATCCGCGTGCCCATCCGTCCGCGCGATGATGCCTGGCGGCTCGACCTGGACGAGCTCTTTGGGGCCGCGCAGCCCAACACCAGCGCCCTGCTGCTCAATTCGCCCAACAACCCGACCGGCTGGATGCTGGAAGATGCCGAACAGCAGCGCATCCTGGAATTTTGCCGCCGGCGCGATATTTGGCTGATCGCCGATGAAGTCTATTCGCGCATCGTTTTTGACCGGGCATATGCGCCCAGCTTCGCCGACAAAGTGGACGAAGACGACAAATACTTGATCGTCAACAGCTTTTCCAAATCCTGGGCGATGACGGGCTGGCGTTTGGGCTGGCTGACCGGACCGCGCTCGCTGATACAGACGCTGGAGATGGTTTCCGAGTTCAACTTCTCCTGCATATTCGCGCCCACGCAGATCGCCGGCATCACGGCCCTGCGAGAAGGTGAGGCTTTTCTGAGCGAGTCGCTGGGGCGTTATGCCGCCGCCCGCGACCTGGTCGCAGAGACTTTTGCTGGGCTGCCCCGCGTCGTTTGTCCGCTGCCGGCCGCCGCGTTCTATGCCTTTTTCGCTGTGGATGGCGTGTCGGACAGCTATGAATTCGCGCGCAGGCTGCTGCTGGAATGTGGCGTGGGTCTTGCGCCGGGCGCGGCGTTTGGGCCACAAGGCGAGGGCTATTTGCGCCTGTGTTATGCCGCCGAACTGCCCGTGCTGCAACGCGCGCTGGAACAAATGAGACCGCTGTTACGTTAGCCGCCCCAAGCCCCAAAGAGCAGACGCAGCCAGTTGCCATGCAGGATATCGGCGATGTTATCGTCCCGGTAGCCGCGCGCCGCCAGCTTGCCCGGCAGCAGTTGGAAATCGGAGATGGTATCCAGGTCGCAGGGCGATTGCTCGCGCCCGAAGCCGCCGTCCAGGTCGCTGCCGATCGCTGCGTGTCGGCTGTTTCCCGCCAATTGGCAGATGTGGTCGATATGGTCGATGACCGTGTCGATGGTGACACCGGCGTTGCTCGTGCCCTTTATGAAGCCCGGCTGCAGCATCCACACATCAAATGCCGCGCCGATCACGCCATCGCGCTCAATGAGGAAACGCAGCTGCTCATCGCTGAATTGGCGTTGATGCGGCACGAGCGCCCGGCAATTGTTGTGGCTGGCCAGCAGCGGTCCGGCGTAGATGTCCGCGGCTTGCCAAAATGCCTGGTCGCTGAGGTGCGTCATATCCAGCGCCATGCCCAGGCGCATCATCTCGCGCAGCAAGGGCTTGCCCAGCTCAGTCAGTCCGAGTTCCGTGCCGGTGCCGCCGGCATAACGCCCCGGTCCATAGTGCGTCGGTCCCAGCAGCCGCAAGCCCGCATCCCACCACGCCGCTAGCTGATCCGGCTCGCGGATGGGGTCTGCGCCTTCCATGCTGATGACGAAGCCCAGCGGCGGTTCTGCCCCGTCCACTGCCCCAGCTTTTTCCCAGGCTCGCCATTCGTCCATGTGCACGCGCAAGTTCTTGACGTCTTCAATGATGCGCGCCTGCCCGTCCAGCTCCAGCGCGCGATAATAGGCCAGCTGCCCTTGCGCCATGCCAAAAGCCTGTGCCGGCGATTCGTAATCCATGTGCGGGACTTTGTGCCCGGTGGAACGCGCCAGCAGCGTCGCAAAGCACAACGCCACCCGCCCGCGCCGCATCTCTGGCAGCGCGACCGTATTCTGTGCGCGTCCCTTGCCCGGCAAGCCAGCCTCGTTGGCGCGGATGGTGTAGCAGGAATGCCGCAGGTCGCGATTCCACTGCAGGGCATTGAGCGACAGGTCGAGGTGCGCGTCAATCACCAGCATGTCGGCTCACCAAACCATGCCGCGCGCAGCTACATCCCAGACCTGCTCTATGACGCCGTCACGCAGGCCGTAGAGCCGATTGTGCAGGTTGGTCACCACGCAGGTATGCACAGGGATGATATGCAGGGTATCGCCGACAGCGGGCTTGGTCGCGCAGGCGCTGAAATCGCAGTAGCCGTGTTCTTCGTTGACCTGGCGCAAGCGCGCATCGGGAAACTCTTCTATGTAGCCATAACGCCCATCGACTGTCTCTGAATGAATGGCCTTGCTGCCGGCATCGAGGATGACGCGGCTGGCTTCGTTGGCGCTGACGACAGTCGCTCGCACGCGCATGGCGCAGTTGTCGAAAGTCGTGTAGCCCGCGTTTACGCTATTCCAGTCGTAAAAGACATAAGTGCCCACGCGCATCTCGGTGAGCTCGGG
>DAOUJB010000567.1:0-3353 GCA_034423155.1 Anaerolineae bacterium
ACCATGCTGAGCGGCTGCATGGTGCGCACGATCAATGTGCTGAACTTCCGCGACGCGCCGGCTGGCAATGTGGTCGAGCCGCTGATTCCTTTCAATGTCACGCTGACGGCTTTCGAGCGCACCGCTGGCTGGTTCAAGGTGGATTATCACGGCGCGCGCGGCTGGATCAGCGCGGGCTTCGTCGAGCCGATTGGCGCTTGCGGCTAGAATCATTTGGGCGGCCCAATGGCTCGTCCTTACGCCGCTCAAATTCGAAATCTGTAGGGGGCGATGCCAGTATCGCCCACAACGACCTTGCGCATCATTTGGGCGAGACAAGTCTCGCCCCTACGACGTTCCATCATTAAAAATGCACGCGCCGCCCCTCGCGCGCCGACTGATAAGCGCCCAGGATCATCTCGATGCAGACTCTGCCTTCTTCGGCTGTGGCGATGGGCGGTCCTGCCCCTTTCAAGTAGTTGATCAAAGGCCGCGGCACAGCTTGAATGCGCGATCGCTGGGGCACGAGCGGGAAGTCGAAGCGCTGCCAGTCGCTCTCGCCAGCGCGGAACACTTTGAGGGCGCTGCCATCGGCGGGCAACAGGCTGGACGGGGCATCGCCATAATTCTGATGGATGCTGCCCGCGCTGCCATAGATTTCTGTGGTGGCTTCGGCCGCCAGTTGCGTCGAGCTGTTGAGCAAGATGCCGATTTCGCCTTTGCGGAAGCGATATATGGCCACGCCGTTGTCGTCGGGCGCGGCCTCGGTGATGACATTGTCGATCTCCGCCATGACGCTGACCGGCTTTCCCAACATCCAATAGAACCAGTCGGCGGCATGCGAGGCATCGTCCATGAACATGCCCATATTCTGTTCGGGGTCGATGTGCCAGTTGCCGGGGATCGCCCAATTCTTGTCCAGCAGCAGGGGGATGGCGTGGCGGCGGCGCAGGACAGCGATATCACCGACAGCGCCGGCTTCCACCAGCATCTTCATCTGTTGGTTGACCGGGTCGCAGCGCATCTGATAGCAGAGGCTGAACTTCACACCCGCCTCTTCAACTGCGGCGATGATGGCGTCGCAGTCGGCCAGCGTGAGCGCCATGGGCTTTTGCAGCAGGATGTGCTTGCCGGCTTTGGCAGCGGCGATGGCGTGCTCGGCGTGTCTGTTGGTCGGGCTGGCGATGAAGACGGCCTCAATATCATCGCGCGCCAGCAGATCATCCAGTTCGGGCAGCCATTCCAGGTCAAATTGATCGGCGAATTGCTGACCGCGCGCTGCGTCTTCGTCCCAGCCGGCGACAACCTGCGCATCGGCATAGTCGGCGATCACCTGGCAATACAGGCGCACATGGGCATGGGCAAAGCTGATGACGCCCAGGCGAATCGGCGCGTCATTCTTGGGCATGGCATTCATCCTTCGCGGCTGAAATCGCTGACATCGACATCGACAACCAGGTCATCGCCGTCCACCAGCACGGGATAAGTCTTGACGCGCACTGTGGGGTCGACCAGGCATTGTCCGCTGGCGATATCAAATTGCCAGGCATGCCAGGGGCAGCGCAGAATTTGCCCGTCGCGTTCGTAGTCGATGTGGCTATCGCCCACCGAGGGTGGCGTTTGCGCGGTGCCACGACCAGCCACTTCGCCCGTGCACAGGGGACCGCGTTTGTGCGGGCAGATATTGCGCAGGGCATAGAAGCGTCCGCCGATATTGAAAATGCCGATGCCGGCGCGCCCACGAAAAGGCACGACGATCTTGCGACCGCCGGCTGGAATCTCGTCTGCCCGCCCGACAACGATGCCGCTCATGCGCAAGCTCGCTCGATCATAGCATCGCTGATGCGCAGCATGTCCAGCGCGTTACCCGCGAAGATGCGCCGATGCGTGCGCTCATCCAGGCGCGGCAGCACAGTCACCGGATCATTCCAGTCGAAGTGCGGGAAGTCGGTGCAGAATATCAGCGTTTCATCGGCGTGCAGCATCTCCAGCATCTGATACACCTGCTCGGTCTGTGGCGGCTCGTGCATGGGCTGGCTGCCGATGCGGATATGTTCGCGGAAGTACTCGCTGGGCAGGCGCTTCAGCCAGGGGGTCTGGTCGCCGATGGCCTTCCAATCGACATCCATGTGCCACATCAGCGGCACCGCCCACATCTGCTGCACCTCTGTCATAGCGAACTTCAGGTTGGGGAAGCGCTCGAACACGCCTTCGACGATCAAGGAGGCGGATTGGGCGGAAGCCACACTGGGGCGAGTCATGCGCGATTCCATGTAATAACTGGGGAATCCGACTGGGGTGGGCGTGGAGCCCGGGCTTGCGCCACCGATGTGAGAAACGACCGGCAGGTCATGTTCGGCGCAGGCTTCCCAGATGGGATGATAAGCGCGGTTGCCAAAAGGCAGCGGCGTCTGCATGGGCATCAAGACCGCCACGGTATCTTCGCGATGGGCGAGGCGGTGGATCTCGCGGACGGCCAGCGCCGGGTCGTTGGGCGCGACCAGGATGGCGTTGACAATGCGCGGATCGCGCCCCAGCCAATTGTCGATCGTCCAGTCATTGAAGGCGGTGCAAAGCGCGGCTGCCCAGTCGGGGTCGGGCAAGCCGGCATAGGCATAAAAGACCGGCGGTCCGGTCAACAGGGCGAAGTCGATTCCCCAGCGGTCGAGCAATTCTTTCTGCGTGAATTCCAGCGAGAAGTTGAAATCGCGTTCTTGCAGTTGCGGGTCTTTCAAGTCGGGGCGGGTGCGGCGGAAAGGCGTGTTGGCATAGCCCGCGCCGGGCAGATGCAAGCCCTGGTCGAGCAGGTGCTCTTGATAGAACTTGGGCAGGTACGGCAGCAGCTCGGATGCTTCGCGGAAGTTGTGGTGGACATCGCAGTCGACCAGTTTGACGCGGTCGCGGCTTTTGGCGGTCCAGCCGGGCGCGGAAATTGGGGCGGCTCCGTGCTTGCCGATGTGGATTTGGTCGAGCTTGTCGATTGTTTGGACCATGATCGTCTCCAGCAATTTCTTTGCCACAGAGGCATAGAAGAAAGCATAGCGTGTCCTGCGGTGGCTTGCCCAATCTGTGCAGTGGCTTGACTTGTCCCTGGCCGAATCCGTCCAAACCCTTGACAAGCTAGTACATATGTTCTAAACTGGGTGTATAGGCATTTTCGCGCACACGAAAGGCGCGCCGCGACGCTCGAACCTGAATGGCGGTTTGCTGCGCGGGACTGCAATATGCTAGAAGGAGGCAGTGTACATGAACCGCATGCGCAAAGACGGATTGAAGCTGCCGGTGCGGGCGCAAGGCGAACTGCCGACGGCGCTGCGCTGGAACGGAGTCTGGCATCCAGTGGAGCGGATCGCGCTGCGCTGGCATCTGGACAG
>DAOUJB010000568.1:0-2135 GCA_034423155.1 Anaerolineae bacterium
GCGCCAAAGCCACTCGCTGCTGCTGCCCGCCCGAAAGCGCCGCCACATCCCGCGCGCCCAATCCAGCCAGCCCGACCCGTTCCAGCCAGTCATCCACCTGGCGCTGTATGTCCCGCCGCTTGTCGCCGCGCCGCTTCAAGCCATAGCCGATATTGTCTCGCACCGACATATGCGGGAAGAGCGCATAATCCTGAAACATCAAGCCGAAGCCGCGTTGATGCGCTGGCACCGGGCGGATGTCTGCGCCGTCCAGGCTGATTTCGCCGCTGTAGTCGCCCTCCAGCCCGGCGATTATGCGCAGCAGCGTCGTCTTGCCGCAACCGCTGGGACCGAGCAAGCATAGAATCTCGCTCGGCGACAAATCCAGCGAAACGCCGCGCAGCGAGACCACATCGCCATAGGCATGCGCCACATTCGTCAGCCGCAGCATCAGAATTCGCCGGCGCCAGCCACGCGCAGCCTCTCGATGAGCATGAATCCGCCCGCGCAAACCAGCATTAGCAAGACGCTCATCGCCAGCGACTGCCGATAAGACGCCAGACCCGGATCGCCCAGCAGCCGATAGATGACCACCGGCATCGTCACCGATTCGCGCTGCGCCACAAAGAGCGACGCGCCGAATTCGCCCATGCTCACGGTGAAAGCGAAGGTCGCGCCGACGGCGATGCTCTTGCCCAGCAGCGGCGCATCAATGGACATCAGCTTCTGATGCGGCTTCGCGCCCAGTACCCGTGCGGCTTCTCCCAGCGAAGATGGAATCGCGCGCATGGCGGGCAGCACACTGCGGATCACGAATGGCAGCGCCACCAGCGTATGCGAAATGGGGATGATCAGCCAGCTGGCGCGCAGGTTTAACGGCGGCTCGTCCAGCGCCACGATGAAACCGAAACCCAGCGTAACCGCGCTGGTCGCCAATGGCAGCATAAAGAGCGGATCCCAAAAACGCGCCAGGCGTCCGCGCCGGTGGATCAGGCTGGCGGCGATGATGCCCAATAGCAAAGCAGCCACCATCGCCAGCGAGGCGAAGCGCAGCGAATTGACGATAGCTTCCAGCGGCGCGATGAAGAGCAGCGAACCGCGCGACTTTTCTGCCAGCGCTGTAAAGTTCGACAGATCGAATTTGCCTCCAGCCAATACCGCCCGAGCCAGCAAAGCAACCAGCGGCGACAAAAGCAGCAGCGAGATCAAAGCGACGCAGCTTGCAACAGCGAGCTTCTCTGCGACAGTGCGCGGCGACCTGGCGATTGTGGCGCTGCTCGCGAGTCGCAGCTGCAAATTCCGTTGCTGGCGCGTATAGACCGTCATCAGCGCGAGCATGGACAGTATCTGCACGATGGACAGCGCGGCCGCCAGCGGCAAATTGAATATGTTGACCGCCTGATAATAAATCTGCACTTCCAGCGTGGCGAAACGAATGCCGCCCAAGATCAGCACCACGCCGAAGCTGGTGAAGCAGAAGATGAATACCAGGATGCCCGCCGAAAGCAGAGCCGGGCGGATCAACGGCAGGCGGATATCGCGCCAGACCGACCAAGCGCCCGCCCCCAAACAGCGCGCTGCTTCTTCCGTGGCGAATCCCACCGATGCCCAATAACCCGTCATGATGCGCAGGGCGATGGCGAAGTTGTAAAACACATGCGCGATGATAATGATTGCCAGTGTTCGTTCAAGTTGGATCGGCGCGGTTTCCAGCGAGAAAAGCGCGCGAAGCAGGTCGTTGAGGATGCCATTCTTGCCCGTCAGCGAGGCGAATGCCAGCGCGACCACGACTGTCGGCAGCACAAACGGCAGCGTGGCCAAAGAGAGCAGCAGCGACTTGCCGGCAAATTTGTAGCGGGCGAAGACAAATGCGCAGGGCGCAGCCAACAGCAGCGTCAGTGCGGTGGACAAGGCGGCTTGATAGCAGGTGAAAAGCAGCGTCTCGATGTAAAAGTCGCTGGCGATCAGCCGCCCAAAAGCCGACAAATCCAGCGCGCCATCGGGACGCAGGCTGATATCGAATATGGCCAGCAGCGGATAGAGGAAGAAAATGCCCAGGAACAGCAGCGGCAGCAAATACAGCGCATAGCCGCTCCTGGACAGCCAGGTTCTCACCGCAGCATCACCTCTGCCCAGGCTTGTATCCAGGCTTCGCG
>DAOUJB010000569.1:0-8666 GCA_034423155.1 Anaerolineae bacterium
TCAAGCGACCAGTGCGCATCGACATCGCTGTACACCAGCAGATAGCGTCCGCTGGGCAAGGCGACGATGTCCGGATTCTTGGTGAAGCGACCGGGACTGCGCCAGATGTCGAAGACTTTGTGCGCCACAGAGCGCGTGTGTATGAGCATGGATGATCCTTTCGCAATCGCCGCTGTGCACTATGGCTGTCTCGCCACCACCTCGCCTATTTTGACACAGGACCCGCTACTGTCTACAATCCCACCTATGACGAGCAAGAGAACCGACTCGCAGCGCAGGGGTCTGGTGAGCAGGCTTGCCCGCAAACGCGGCAGATTTCTGGGCAAATACAGCGTCGTACAACGCAGCGAACTCAAGTGGGCATATTTGTTTATCGCGCCACAGATGATCGGGCTGGCGGTCTTTACCCTAGGACCGATCTTGTATGCTGGCTATCTGAGCTTCACCAAATGGAGTCTGATCCGTCCGCCGCAGTGGGTGGGACTGCAGAATTATATCGACCAGCTGCAAGACCCGACCTTCGGCAATCTGCTGCGTAACACGCTCTTTATCACGGGCGGTTACATCCCACTGGTGATGATATTGTCGCTGGCGATGGCGCTGGCCCTAAACCAGAAGTTGCGCGGCAGCGTGGTGTGGCGCACCGCCTACTTCATGCCAGTCGTCACCTCGCTGGTGGCGATCGCGCTGGTATGGCGATGGGTGCTGCAACCAGACTTTGGACTCGTCAATTATCTGCTGGGTCTGGTAGGCATTGAAGGGCCAACCTGGCTTAGCAGCACGCGCTGGGCGATCCCAGGGCTCATTTTGATGCGCGTTTGGTGGGGTGCCGGCTTCTACATGGTGATCTTCCTGGCTGGCTTGCAAGGCATCCCGCGCGAATTCTATGACGCGGCAAAAGTGGACGGCGCAAATGCCTGGCAGCGCCTTCGATTCGTGACCCTGCCGTTGCTTTCGCCGACCACCTTCTTCGTCTTCATCATGGCCAGCATCTGGACACTACAGATCTTCGACCAGGTCTTCATCATGACCGGCGGCGGACCGGGCGAGGCGACCGAAGTATTCTTGTTGCGCATCTACAACCTGGCATTTCGTTATTTTCGCATGGGCGATGCGGCCGCGTTGTCCATGATTCTGTTTGTGATCATCGGCTGTTTCACCTACTTCCAGTCGCGCTATGCCAGGCGCTGGGTGCATTATGACTTGAGCTGAGCGCTGCCATGACCGCCAAACCATCCCGCCTGGTCTTGCATGCCATCGTCGCCATCGGCGCGCTGTTTATGATGCTGCCCTTCTTCTGGATGCTCAGCGCAGCCGTCAAGGAACGCGAAGATATCTTTGTGCTGCCGCCGGTGTGGATTCCCCAGGAGATCCTGCTGCAGAACTTTGTCGAGGTCTGGGCGCGCACGCCAATGGCGCAAGCCTATGTCAACAGCCTGAAAATCGCTGGCCTGGTCACGATCGCCACACTGCTGACCAGTTCGCTGGCCGCCTATGCCTTTGCCAAGATCGAGTTTCCTGGCAAGCGCATCTCTTTTGCCACGCTGATGGCGACAATCATGATCCCCAGCCAAGCCACATTGATACCGGTGTATATCTTGATGAGCCGCATCGGCTGGATCGACACGCATTGGCCGCTGATCGTGCCGCCCGCGCTGACCAATGCTTTTGGCGTGTTTCTGCTGCGACAATTTTTCATGGGCGTGCCCGATGACTTGATAGACGCCGCTCGCATCGATGGCGCGAACCCGCTGCAAATCTACCGGCGCGTCGCCATGCCCATCGTTCGTCCGGCGTTGATGACCTTGGCCATCTTCACCTTCCTGGGCAACTGGAATGCCTTCCTCACCCCGCTGATTTATATCAACTCAAAGGAATTGTGGACCGTGCCTTTGCTGATCTCCAACTTTCAAGATGCGTATGGCGTCGAAACGGAGTGGGGCTTGCTAATGGCCGCCAGCAGCCTGGCCTTGGTACCCGTGCTGATCGTGTACATATTCTCGCAGCGTTACTTCATCGAAGGCGCGGCCTTGACCGGGCTGAAAGGCTAAAGCGTGAATGCCGACTGGATCAACTGGCGGCGACATCGGCCGGTTCGGCCCACGGATTTGAGCCGCACGCCGTCATTGGCGCAGCACCCGCGCCCGGTCGCGGTGGAAGTCAGCGAGCATGACGGCGAGATCCGCCTGGCGAGCGACAGCCTGGCTATCGTCATCAGCCGCAAGCCCTGGTCGCTGCGCGTGCACGATTCCGCTGGCGAAGTAATCGCACAAGAAACGCCGATATTGCCGGGCAATCCTGCCGATTCTGAAATGGCGCTCTATGGCTCGCTGGCTTTTCAGCTGGAGATCCCGGCGCGCGGTTTATGGCGCAAATATCATCACTTCAAGAGGCAACGGCTTTGGTTTCATGCGACAGCGGTTGCAGCATGGCAGCCCTGCGAGCGCGGCCTTGAGCTGATATTGGACACCAACGACCCCTTTGCACGGCAATTGCGCGCGAGCATCACCTTCGTTGATTCGGCTGTTATTGCCCTGCAAGCCACGCTGGAAGATTTGACGGCGCAGGTCGGCTTTGCTCACTCCTACGAGTGTCGACCCGATGAAGCCTTCTACGGCTTGGGCGAGCGCTTCACGGCGTGCAATCAGGTTGGGCAAGATGTGCTGGCTTGGTCGGCTGCGGGACCCACCGGCCGCCGCGACTGGACTTATTTTCCCCAACCCTTTGTGTTGACTGGGGGCCGCTATGGGATCTTGCTGGATAGCGCCTGCCGCAATCGCTTTCGCCTGTGTTCCGATTTCCGCGGACGCTATGCCTTTCAGACCGAAGGGGCCGAGTTGCGCTATTACTTTATCTATAGCGACCAGCCGCTGCAGATCATCGAGAGCTTGACCGACCTGGTGGGCAAACCACCCTTGCCACCCAAGTGGAGCTTTGGTGTGCTGCGCAACATCAACGGCGGCGAGGCGCAAGTACGGGCAGAAGCGCGCAAACTCCGCCAGGCGAACATCCCTTGCTCGGCGTTGTGGTATTACGACTCGCTGGACGAAAAGCGGCACATCGGCTATCCAATCAACCCGCGCCACTTCGCCGGCGACTATGGCGATCTGGCAGCGCTGAACCGCGATCTGAAAGCGCTGGGCTACAAAGCGCAGACCTATCTTTTTCCCTATGTTTATGTGGGCACGGACAATTATGCTCATGGCTCTGCGCGCGGCTATTTTGTGAAGAATCAACAGGGCGGCGACTACCTGCTGCCATTCCACACGATCGACGACTCAACTGCAGAGCCAACCACGCGCCTATCTGCCATCATCGATTTCACCAACCCGGCGGCTGTCGACTGGTATCAAGAGTTGATTCGCCAAATCATCATCGACCTGGATTTCGATGGCTGGATGCACGATTTTGGCGAAGATGTGCCCGAAGACACGGTCTTCTTTAATGGTAAACGCGGCGCTGAAATGCACAACATCTACCCTGTGCTTTATCAAAAAGCGACCTACGAGGCTTGCCAGCGACACAAGCCTGCCGTCAGCTATTATGCGCGCGCGGGTTACGCTGGCTCGCAAGGTTATACCATGGCGCTTTGGACGGGCGACCAGATCATCAATTGGAGTTATGACGACGGTTTGGCATCGGTGTTGCCCGCTGCGCTCAACCTGGGCTTTTGTGGCTGTCCTTATATCGGTCCCGATATCGCTGGCTACTTCCACTCCCCGGCGCATCCCAGCATTGTTTCGGAAGAGTTGTGGATTCGCTGGCTGCAATTCGGCGCGCTCTGCCCGATTATGCGCGACTTGATCGCCTATTACCCGATCGAGCTGTGGACATCGGAGCGCAGCGTGGCCGCATATCGGACTTATGCGCGGCTGCACATGAGCTTGTTCCCCTATCTCTATAGTTACGCCATGGCGGCTCATCGGCGAGGTCATCCGATCATGCGCCATCTGTTTCTGGCCTATCCCGATGACCCCAATACCCGCGACCTGGATTACCAGTATCTGCTCGGCGAGGCACTGCTGGTAGCGCCGGTGTTGCAGCCGGGCAGCGATCGCTGGCGAGTCTATCTGCCGGCTGGCGAGTGGGTCCATTGGTGGGATAGCACTGCTTATGTGGGCGGTCAGCACATAGAAGTGCCCGCGCCGCTGGAGCAGATTCCGCTATTCGGCAAAGCGGGCGTAATCCTGCCGCTGCTGTCGGACGATGTCGATACGCTGGTGCCAGCGACCGAACCGTCTGTGCGGGTGGCCAACGATGATCTGGTCATCAAGCTATTTCCGTCCAGCCAGCCCACGACCAGTTCCTTCGACCTGTGGGACGGGACGCGCTTCGAGTGGGACAGCCAGCGCCGCCTCTTCCGCGCCACAAAGTCGCCGGTTGCGCGGACGCTGACAATTCATGAATCCCGGCTGGAAGCGCCAGTGCTGCTCACGCTCGATACTTCCGCAACTGAGATTCGCCTGCCAGCCGCCGACTCGCTATAGTTTGCTGTGGATATAAGCAAAGGAGGCGCGCGAGAACAAATTGAAATCGCTTCTGTTCGCGAATATATGACAACCAGGAGAAACAACATTATGAACACCCTTTTGCGATTCATGATGATAGTCGGCTTGCTGCTCGCCGCTGTGGCTGGCGTGGTGGCGCAAGATGTTGTCGAGCTGCATATGCTCGGTTTCGCCTGTCGCGATGGTACGCCCTGCGAAGAAGTCATCGCGCAGTTCAACGAGGGTCCCGGCGCAGAGCTGGGTATTCATGTGACTTACGAGACTGTGCCCGGTTCGTGGCAAGAATATACACAGAAGGTGGTGGCTGGGATCGCCGCTGGCAACCCGCCCGACATCATCAACATGTCACCCCTGCAGAAGCCGGACTACCTGGCAAATGGTTTCTTGACCAACCTGACACCGCTGATGGAAGCCGACAGCAGTTTTGACGCCAGCCAGTGGTACGAGCCTACATTCAGCGCTTGGATGGACGACGCCGGCGATATCTTTGGCTTTGGGCATGGCATTTATACCGAAGCCGTCTTTTATAACAAGGCGATTTTCGAAGCCGCAGGCATCGAAGCGCCATCCCTGGAGTGGGACAATAGTTGGACATGGGACGAGCTGGCCGATGTCGCCCTGCAACTGACGATGGGCGATGATCCCGAAACGCAGCAATGGGGCTTCTATTGGCAGTTCGAGCCCGGCTGGCTCTTCCCCATTTTCCGCGCTTTTGGCGGCGATATCGCCACAGAAGATCGCTCTGTCATCACCCTGGATAGTGAAGGCTCTGTCGCTGCTTTGGACTTTCTGAACGAGTTGATGTGGGTGAATGGCGCTGCGCCGCCGCCATCCGTTACCTCGGCGACCTCGGCTGGCAACTTGTTCATCCAAGGCCGGCTGGGCATGTTCCTGGATGGCTCGTGGTGGCTGGGTGGCTTCCGCGATGGCATCGAAGACTTCGAGTGGGGCGTGCTGCCCGTGCCCAGCGGTCCCAACGGCACTTTCACTGGCTACTGGGTGGACGCCTGGGGAATCCCCGCGAATTCACAGCATCCTGCCGAAGCATGGGAAGTCATCAAGTTCTTGTCCGCCGAAGACGCCTCGAGCCATTATTTGAACAACGGCATGTTCGGCATTCCGGGCTTCCGCACAGTCACCGAAAGCCGCACCGACGAACTCTTCACGCCGCTTTCGGCAGAAGAAACGGCGGTCTGGCTGAATTCCACGGACTATGGCGCGACACCGCCCTACACGCGCAATTGGAACGAAGTCTGGGATATGACCACCGGCGTGCTGCAGCGCTTGCAGCTGCAAGAGCTCACGGCAGAAGAAGCCGGGCGCGAGATATCCGAGCGTGGCACGGCTTTGATTCAACAAGCGGCTTGAGCGCGCCAAGCACTTGCAATTGAGGCGCAAATGAGCGGGGGTGGTATGCGCGAGACCAGACTCTACGACAAGGTATTTGGCTGCCTGATCGGTGGCGCGATCGGCGATGCGCTGGGCGGGCCCGTTGAAGGCAGGCAATGGACGCCAACTTTGCTGCGCGATGCCTATGGCGAAATCGACCGCTTGCTGCCCTACGAACGCGAGGTGGGTTATCACGCCCACTTTCACAAAGCCGCCGGTGCCTATACCGATGACACGCGCATGAAGCACTACCTGTGTGAGGCCATCATTGACGCTGGCGGCATGCCCCGGGCTGGCGATCTGGCTGCTGTGCTGGCGCGCGCCTATCAGCATGCGCCGTCCGAGCTGCACGAGGGCCTGCTCGAGGAATACTATCTGAAGGCGATCTGGGGACGCGACAAGCTCATCTATAGCGGCGAGCCAACCAATGGCGCCATCATGATGAATTCGCCGATTGGGCTTGTCGCCGCTTGCCGTCCGCACGACGCCTACCAGGCTGGTTTTGATCTGGCATTCTTCACCGACGGATACGCCAAAACCGCTGCAGCCATGCTGGTCGCTGCCATCGCCGAGGCTATGCACCCCGCAGCGACCATCGACGGCATCCTATCGGCGGCTCGTCAGGCGCATCTGGCCTTCGCTGCTCGCCGAGAAGGTCCGCGCTGGGGCAAGCTGGATTGGAAATACGACCCCAACTTGCACTTCTTGGATGCGGGCATCGAGATTGCCAAGAGCGCCGCGAGCACGCAAGAAGTGCAAGAACGGCTGTATGCAACGCTGGAATGGGGACACCTGTTTTCCGAAGCCACGCATACATTGGTCGTACCGATGGCGATGTTCGCGCACTGCGATGGCGACTTCAAGCGATCGGTCGTCGCTTGTGTGATGTACGCGCGCGACAACGACAGCTATGCCAGCGTGGTCGGGGCTCTGGCGGGCGCTTGGCATGGCGCAGCGGCTATCCCGCCCGATTGGATCGCCACAGTCATCGACGCCAACCCAGAAACCGATATGGTCGCGTTGGCTGAGCAGATTACGAAAATCATCGCGCATAACCAGCAACAGACGCTGCAACAGGTCCAGGCGCTCGCGCAATTGTTGGGATAACAGACGAGCGCCTGCCTGCTCCAGTAGCAATCTGTGCAAGATTGGGCGCTTGCGCGGACTGGCAGCCTGTCTTATGGCGAAATTGGAGGAATTCAGTTGCAGAAGCTGAATGATTGCACAATTCTGGTGACGCCAAGTTCCTTCGGCCGGCACGACCCGCGTCTGCACAAGGTGCTGGAGGAATCGGTCGGCGAGGTGATCGGCAACGAGCGCGGCCGGCCGTTGACAGCGGACGAATTGCGCGACATCCTGCCGGGCTGTGATGGCTACATCGCTGGGCAAGATCACATTGATGCGCACGCTTTGCAACAAGCCGATCGCCTGCGGGTCATCGCGCGCTATGGCGTGGGCGTCGATCGCGTGGATCTGGCGGCGGCTCAAGCGCGCGGAATCATCGTTACCAACACGCCGGGCGCCAATGCCGATGCGGTTGCCGAATTGTCGATCGGGCTGATGTTGGCGCTGGCGCGGCAGATCCCCCAGGCCAACCAACGCACACGGCGCGGCGAGTGGCCGCGGCTTTCTGGCGTGTCGCTGGCTGGCAGCGTCGTCGGCTTGCTGGGCTTGGGCGCGATCGGGCAGTCGGTTGCGCGGCGTTTGCAGGCTTTTGATTGCATCCTGCAGGCGCACGATCCATTCATTACGAGCGACCAGGCACAACAGCTCGGCGTGCAGTTAGTCGAACTGGATGCCTTGGTCGCCAATGCCGATTTCTTTTCGCTGCACCTGCCGGCGACCCCGCAGACAGTTGGGCTGGTGGATGCGGACTTGCTGGCGCGCATGAAGCCTGGCGCCTTCTTGATCAACACGGCGCGCGGCGAATTGATCGACGAGGCTGCTTTGTATCAGGCGCTGCAGAGCGGACAACTGCGGGGCGCGGCGCTGGATGCCTTCAATCAAGAGCCGCCGGCCGCCAACAACCCGCTCTTCAGCTTGCCGCAGGTGATTGTCACGCCGCACATGGGCGCGCATACGGCGGGCGCGGTCAATGCCATGGGCTGGGGCGCGCTGAACGATTGCCTGGCCGTGCTGCGCGGGGACCCGCCTGAACACCGCGTAGTCTAAAGTAGGCGGACTATTTGCGTTGCGACAAGCCACAAGTTACCATTCCCAAAAGAAATAAATATTTCTAAAAGGAGCGCTAGTGAATGAGAAACCCGCGCCGTTGTCCGTGAGGCAAGTTCGCATCAGCCGTGGCTTTTGGGCAGAGCGACAAAGCATCAACCGTCAGCGAACCATCCCCGCAATCTACCGCCAGTTGGAAGAGACGGGCCGGCTGAAAGCCTGGTCGCTGCAGCGCACGCACCCGATACCGAAAGACCGCGGCACTGTCTACATGTTCTGGGATTCCGATACCGGCAAGTGGCTTGAGTCGGTGGCATACAGTCTGGCGACTCATCCCGATGACGATCTGCAAAACCTGGCTGATGAACTCATCGACGCTGTAGCTGGCGTGCAGCAAGCCGATGGCTATCTCAATACTTATTTCCCCGTCCTGGCTGCCGATGCCAAATGGACGAATCTGCGCGATTGGCATGAGATGTACAATGCGGGCCACCTCATCGAAGCCGCGGTCGCCTATTCGCAAGCCACGGGCAAAGACAAGCTGCTGGGCGTATTGTCGCGCTTCGCCGATCATATCGACGCGACCTTTGGACCTGA
>DAOUJB010000570.1:0-5614 GCA_034423155.1 Anaerolineae bacterium
CAGCGTGACATTGAAAGGAATCAGCGGCTCGACCACATTGCCAGCCGGCGCGTCGCGGAAGTTCAGCACATTGATCGTGCGCACCATGCAGCCGCTCAGCATGGTCGTCGGCACGGCGGTCGGCATCGGCAGCTGCGAAGGCTGCGGCGCGTTGCGCACCAGAACGACCGTGCCCGGGCGATCGATGCTGGCGCAGGTGTAGCCATCGCGCAATTCCGATGCCAGCGGAGAAGCCGTCCGTGGCGATGTCGCCGCGTCCAAAAACATCAGCCCGCCACTGCCGCGCTCGGGCGGGAAGCAGATCTCGACGCCCTGCTCGACATAACCCCAGACATCCAGCGCGTCCAGGAAGCCCATGTCGATGACCCAGCCGATGCCCACGCCAGTCGCATCCAGCCGCCGGAATTGCACGCCGCTGCGCAGTCCGTGAGTCGCCGAAAGTCCATAGCCCTGCGCCAGCAAAAGCTCGCCAGTGTGCACGCGAGGCTGGGGCGTCGGCGTCGCGGCGGGCGGCGCTTGGTAGGCGCTGCCGGAGCCCCCGCTGCCCCTGCTGCTGACGACTATTCTGCTGTCGGTGCTGCGCGTCAACGCGATTGACAGCGTGGTGAAGTGACTGAGGCCGTTGGTATCGCTCACCGTCAGCTTCACGGTGTATGTGCCATAGGCGGGCATCTGCTCGAGGATGGAGCGCTGGCTGGGAGTGGTGGCCTGGATGCGGGCGACCTCGTTGCGGCCGCTGTCGCTGATGACCCAGAGATGAATCGCGCCGGCGGTCGAGCTGGACTGGCAAGCCATCTGCAGCGAATCGGGCGTTTGGAAGCAGCTGAAAGCAGCGGTTATCGCGCCCGGCGGCCGCAGATTCGATTCAAAAGCGCCGATATCGCAGATCGTGCCGGCTGGCCGCGGCCGCGCATTGCCCGCCTGGTCCGTCGCCGCGCAATGGGCTTGCGACCCCGCCTCCAGCGCCGGGCTGTTGGCGCCAAGCGGATAATAAGCCGGCGAGCTCGTCCCCGCGCCTACCTTGGCGCCAAAGAGCGGATCGCCCGTCAGCGTCGCCGAGCAACTGCCGTCTTGTATCAGGCTGTTGGTGATTTCGTTCAGCGTGCCGGTACAGTCGCCAACCTGCCGATTCGATTCTTGCCCGAACATGTTGCCGGCGATGATGCTGTTGCGCAATTTCACCGTGGTGTTGGCGTCATCATTAATGTCGAGGCCGCCGGCCTGCTCGTATCTCGCGATATTGTTGGCGATGGTGACATGCGTCAGCGTCAGATTCAGCAGCGTGTGGTTAAACAGATGCGCATTGATCCCGGGATCCCGGTCGCCGTTATCAATGATGCTGACATTCGTCATCTCGATGATGCCGCCGCGAAACTCGATCCCGCGCGTATTGCCGTCAATGGCGCTGTCGCTGATGGTGGCGGTGGCGGTGCTGCTGCTGCCGAACCACATGGCGCGGCCCGTGTTATTGCGAATGACGCTGTTGGAGAGGCTGAAAGTGTTGCTGCCGGCGGCCGCGGCAAACTCGATGCCGGCTTCGCTGCTGCCGGCCGTGTTGTTGTATATTGCGCTGCCGCTGACGCTCAAGTTGCCATTTTCGACATTGATCGTCCCGTCGTAACTATTGCTGGAATTGTTGTAGAAATTGCTGTTGCTGACCGTGAGGCTGCCGCCGGTCGCGTAGATGGCGAAACCGTCGAAGCCGGAAAAATTGTCATGCAGCTGGCTGCCGCTGACGGTGACCGCGCAGGCGTTGGCGTAGATGCCGCCGCCTCGGCTCTCAAAGATGGAGGAATCGGGGTCAAACGGCGCCCGGCTGTGGTTGATGGCGCTGTTGTTGACTTCCAGCGTAGCCGATTGGCAATGGATTGCGCCGCCGTTGTCGTCAGTGATATAACCCTTGGTCATGGTGAGGTTGTTGATCGTCAGATTGCCGCCGCTGGTCAACTCGAAGATGCGGTAAAGATCGTTGCCGCTGAGGGTATTGCCGCCGCCGTTGATGGTGACCGTCGAGTCGATCGCTGGCAGCGCCGCCGTCAGCGTGATGTTGCTGGTGATGTTAATAACGCTCGCGTTGTTGTCGATCGCGTCGACCAACAGCGCCTCGGTCCCGACATCCGCCGTCTGCCCGCTCGTCGCTGGTGCCACCGCAAACAGCAGCAGCGCCAGCAGCAGCACAGCGCCCAGCGACTGCGTCTTGCGGAGAAACCCTCGATGTAAGCGCTGTGGAGTCATCATGTATCCTTTTCTACTAGCCGCAATCCCCCTGCGGCTCGACATAAGCGGCGCTGATCCAGCCGCGCGCGCCGTGATAATCCACCCTGAACCAGCTATCGGTGCGCTCCAAAGCCGTCAGCCTGACGCCGTAGGGAATCAGCGGCTCGACCACATTGCCAGCCGGACCATCGCGGAAATTGAGGATGGCGTTGGTCTGCACCATGCAGCCGCTCAGCAGGGTCGTCGGCAGCCCGGTCGGCACAGGCAGTTGCGAAGGCTGCGGCGCGTTGCTGACAAGGACAAGCGTGCCCGGGCGGTTGATCGAGGCGCAGGTATAGCCATCGCGCAGCACAGAAGCCAGCGGCGAGACCGTCCTCGGCGCCGTCGCCGCGTCCAGGAACATCAGCCCGCCACTGCCGCGCTCGGGCGGGAAGCAGACTTCCACCCCCTGCTCGACATAGCCCCAGACATCGACCGCGTCCAGAAAGCCCAAATTGATCACGGCTTGGATGCCGACGCCGGTCGCGTCCAGGCGACGGCATTGCACGCCGCTGCGCAAACCATGTGTCGCGCGCACGCGGTAGCCCTGCGCATTCAAGACCTCGCAGGTGAAAATGGTGGGCTTGGGCGTCGGCGTCGGCATCGGTGTGGCTGAGGGTCCGCCGCCGCTTCGTCCTCTAGCTCCGCGTGGGCAGGCTCGGCCCGCCACCCTGATCGTCTCACTGTGGGGGGCGCTGGCGCCGACGCCACTCCTCACCACTAGCGTCACGCGGTAGTCGCCGCGGCAGCGGTAGGGATGGGTGGGGTTCCGCTCTTCTGAAGTCGAGCCGTCGCCAAAATCCCAGTCGTGATAGTTGATGTTGCCGGGCGAGGTCATTTGGAATTGCACAGTCGAGCCGCTGGGGTTGCTCCAATCGAAGCTGGCGACCGGCAGCGCGACGAGCCCCACATCCTGCCTGTCGAAGCTTGTGCCGCCGGGTCCGCTCACGGTCAGGGTCACGGAATAAACCGTGCCAAATGCGGTAAATTCATGGTCCGCATTGGCCGTGTGCGCGGTGTTGTCGGCGCCCGAGGCGGGGTCGCCAAAGTCCCAGAGATAGCTGGTAATCGTGCCAGTGGATGTGGACCAGAAACTGGCGTCGACGCCGGAGTGGTCGAAAACGAAACTGGCGACGGGCGCTGGCTCGCTGCTGCCCACAGTAATCGTCCGCTGGGCGGGGGGATCGCTCGTGCCGCCGGGCCCGCTCACCGTCAGGGTGACCGTGTAGGTCCCCGGTCCGGAATAGATATGGTTCACGGTCGCGTCGGTCGCGGTGGAGCCATCGCCCAAGTCCCAGGCGTAGCTGGTGATCGAGCCAGTCGAGGTGGAAACGAATTGATAGGCGGTGGTGGTGATGGCGGTGACGGTGAAGCTGGCGACGGGCGCGGGCACCGTCACCGGTTGGTTGAACTCGACCGCGCCCATATCGCAGGTGGTGCCGGCCGGCTGCGGGCGCGCGCCGAGGATCTGGTCGGTCGCATACAGCGAATTCGCGCAGATGGTCGCGTCGCCCTGGGCGATGGCCGGGCTGCTGGCGACCAGCGGATGATAGGGCAGCCCGGTTGTAGTCAGCGCGCCCAATAGCGGGTCGCCGCTGAGCTTTGGCGAGCAGTCGCCGCTTTGGATGAGGTTGCCGCCCCCTGCGCCTTTGGACGCGGCGGTGACATAGCTGTCGCCTTTGCAGTCGTTGCCCAGCGTCGTGGCGGAATTGCTGGTGCTGTATCTGTTGCCGGCGATGATATTGTTGCGCAAGGTCGCCGAGGGTCCTGTGCTGCCGGTAAAATCAGTTAGGTGAAGGCCGACGCCGGTTGGAATGGAGCCAGCCGATTGATTGCCAAAAATCGTCGAGTGCGTGATGTCGACGGAGACCGCGCCGCGCAAATACATGCCGCCGCCGTTGGTCGTGCCGAATTCATGGGGGGCGGTATTGCCGCTGATGGTGCTGTTGCGAATGGTCAGCATGATCGAGCCGCCCTTGTTCGAATCGGCTATGGCGTATAAACCGCCGCCGGCCGAGCTGCGTGACGATACGCTGTTGCCGCTGATCACGCTCCGGTCGATTACCACCGTAATCGCGCCAGTCGTTGTATCGTCTTCAGCGTCAAGCGCCAAAATTAGCGGCGCTGTTGTTCCTGATGACGCTGCTGGTGATGGTCAGCGTGCCGCTGTCATAAACCTGGATGCCGCCGCCCGTTGCTATATCCCCGCCCGGGCTGGACGCGGAATTGCCCGATATGACGCTGTTGTTGATGGTCGCCGCGCCGCCGTTTATCACGCGAATGGCGCCGCCTTGAAGGGCTTGTCCGCCCGTCAGAGTGACCGTGTTCAGCGTCAGGTTGCCGCCTGACGGCACATAAAAGATGCGCCGGGCGTTATTGCCGCTAATCGTGTTGGAATTGCCGGTGATGGTGATCGTGGTGGTGATGTCCAGCGTGGCGTCGGGGATGTATGTCACCGTGCTGGTGACATCCAGGACGATGGTGTCGGCCCCGCTGCCAGCCGTGCAGCCGCCCACGACCGCATCCGTGTTGGCCGCTTGTACCGCTTGCGCCAGGCTGCAACCGGTATCGCCCGAGCCGCCGACTGTGATGGTCGCGGCGAAAGCGGTCATCGTCGGCGCAGCCAGCAGCAGCGCGAGGATAAGCGACAGCTTCAACAGCCAGCCGGGCAAAGCGGCCAGCCGAATCAGACGCTGAACGGGTTGAGACAGGGTATGTTGAAGCATCATGTATCCTTTTCTACAAGCTGCAATCGCCAGTTGGTTCGACATAAGCGGCGCTGATCCAGCCGCGCGCGCCGTGATAATCCACCTTGAACCAGCCCGCCGTTCGTTCCAGCGCCGTCAAAGTGACATTGTGGGGAATCAAGGGCTGTATCAGATTGCCGGAAGGACCATCGCGAAAGTTGAGGACGGCGGTCGTCCGCACCATGCAATTGCTCAGGATGGTCGTCGGCAGCCCGGTCGGCACAGGCAGCTGCGAAGGCTGCGGCGCGTTGCTGACAAGGACAAGCGTGCCCGGGCGGTTGATCGAGGCGCAGGTGTAGCCATCGCGCAATACAGAAGCGAGCGGGGAAACCGTCCGTGGCGATGTGGCCGCGTCCAGGAACATCAGCCCGCCACTGCCGCGCTCGGGCGGGAAGCAGACTTCCACCCCCTGCTCGACATAACCCCAGACATCGATCGCGTCCAGAAAGCCCATGTCAATCACCGATTGATTGCCAACCCCGGCCGCGCCCAGCCGCTGGAATTGCACGCCGCTGCGCAGACCGTGCGTCGCCGACAGCCGATAGCCCTGCCTTTGCAAAATCTCGCCGGTATACACAACCGATTTCGACGATGTCGTCTGCGGCGCAGAA
>DAOUJB010000571.1:0-6578 GCA_034423155.1 Anaerolineae bacterium
CGCCGATAAATAGCGCGATGGCGCCTTTTCGCTTGGCCAGCGCCCGCATCTCTTCCAGCAGCGGCATCAAGCCCGCGCGCGCCGGTTCGATAACCTGGTCGCCTTCCATCGCCACCCCAAGTGCCTGCAAATCGCCGCGATGCAGCGCATCAATCAGTTTGCCGACCATGCCAGTCTGGTGAATGAGCCGGCGCAGCGACACGCTTTTTGGCAGCAGCGCCCGCGCCTGATTGGTCGGCACAGGCACAGCCGGCGTCGCCAGCGCCAAATGCAGATCGGCTGGAATGGGCAGCGGTTGAATCGCGTCGACTGTGATGCCAGCCACCAGCACGATCCCGCCCAGCAGGCAGGGCGCGACATTGTCGGCATGATAGCCGCTGACCAGCGCCTCGCCCTCCAGGCAGAAGGGCAAGAGCTGCTCGCGCGTGAATGGATTGCCCAGCAGCTTGTTCAAGGCGATCACCGTGACGACTGCGCTGGCGGCGCTGCTGCCCAAGCCGCTAGCCAGTGGCAGGCCTTTGACCAACTGAATTTGCAGTCCGCGTTTTTCGCCCAGGTGAGCGAGCATCGCCCGCGCCGATACAGCCGCTACATTTTGTTTGGGGTCGCGCGGCAACTGCCCATTGTCGCCATCGATGCGGCTGATGACGATGCCTGACTCATCTCGCCATGACACTATCGCTTTGTCGCCCATGCCAGCCAGCGCCATGCCCAGAATATCAAAACCGACGCCCAGGTTTGCCACCGTAGCCGGGGCGAAGGCTTCTGCACTGGAATTTGCCATGCGATGCCGCTATCCTTGCTGCCTTGCCGGGCGCGGGAGTCTGCGAATGTCAAGCAGTCTACAATGTATTGATTGCGCGCAACAATACCCACTTAATTGCGTCATCTATGCTTGTGAAAGCTGCGGCGGCTTGCTGGATGTCGTGCACGATTTCGCCTCATCATCAATAAAAATCACGCGAACGCTGTTTGACGAGCGGCTGGGTGCGCTGGATTTTCCATTTAACAGCGGTGTCTGGCGCTTCAAAGAACTCATTTATCCCGATATCGCCGATGCGCAAATCGTCAGCCGCGGCGAAGGCAATACCAACCTGTATAAGCTGGGGCGCGTCGCAGCCTATGCCGGCGTGGATACACTCTTGCTCAAGCACGAAGGCGAAAACCCGACCGGCTCTTTCAAAGACCGCGGCATGACCAGCGGCGTCACCCATGCTCGGCGCCTGGGCATGCAACGAGTCGCCTGCGCTTCCACTGGCAATACATCCGCGTCCATGGCTTCGTACGCCGCTCTGGCGGACATGCAGGGCATCATCTTCTTGCAAAACACGGCGATCGCTCTGGGCAAGCTGGCGCAGGGCATCGCCTATGGTGGCACCTGCCTGCAAATCAACGCCGACTTCGACCGCAATATGGCGCTGGTTCGCCAAGTGGCGGAACGGCTGGGCATCTATGTGCTCAACAGCATCAATCCTTTCCGGCTGGAGGGACAAAAGACGATCATGTTCGAGGCGCTGCAGCAAATGCGCTGGCAGACGCCGGATTGGATCGTCGTGCCCGGCGGCAATCTGGGCAACAGTTCGGCCTTTGGCAAGGCGCTGTTGGAGATGCACCAGCTAGGGCTGATCGATCGGCTGCCGCGACTGGCGATCGTGCAAGCGGAAGGCGCGAACCCGCTCTACCGTCATTACACCAGCGGCTTGCGAGATTTCCAAGCAGTCAAAGCCGAGACCATCGCCACCGCCATCAAGATCGGCGATCCCGTCAACCTGCAGAAAGCCATCCGCGCGCTGGAATGGACGGGTGGAGTCGTCGAGCAGGTCAGCGATCAGCAGATCATGGACGCCAAAGCGCTGATTGATGGCGTGGGTATTGGCTGCGAGCCGGCCTCGGCCTGTTCGGTAGCGGGGGCGCAGAAACTGGTCGAGCGCGGCATCATCAAGCGCGGCGACAGCGTCCTGGGCGTGCTGACCGGGCATGTGCTGAAAGACCCGCAAGCCACGATCGGCTATCACGCCGACGAACTGCCGGGCATAAAGCCGCAACTGCGCAACCCCATGCTTTCCGCCGAAGATGATCTTGAGCAAATCGTGGCGCTTTTGTCCTAGCGCATTTTGATCTAGCTGGGCGGCACCCCACGCAGCGCATCGTCCAGATCGGCGATGATATCCTCGGCGTCTTCTATGCCCAGAGCGAAGCGCACCAGATTGTCGCCGATGCCAGCTTCTTGCCGTTCTTGCGGGCTGAGATCGTAGTAGCTCACATAAGCCGGCTGTTCGATCAGGCTCTCTGTGCCGCCGAGGCTAGGCGCGATATAAGGGATGCGCAGCCGGTCGATGAAGTCGCTGGTCGCCTGGATGTCGCCCGCCACCTCGAAGCTGACCACGCCGCCGAATCCGCTCATCTGGGCGCAGGCGATTTCGTGGTCGGGGTGCGATTGCAAGCCGGGATAATAGACGCGGTCGATCTTGGCATGCTGCTCCAGGAAGCGCGCGACTTGCAATGCCGCCTCGTTTTGATGGCGCACGCGCACAGCCAGGGTCTTCAGCCCGCGCTCGATCAAGAAGGCTTGATGCGGATCGATGACATTGCCAAACATGCCGCGGGCATCTTTTAATGCGCGGACGCGCCCCGCATCGCCAGCGATCGCCCCGCCCAGCACATCGTTGTGCCCGCCGAAGTATTTGGTCGCGCTGTGCAAAACAAAGTCGATGCCATAGGCCAGCGGGCGCAGGTTGACCGGCGAGGCAAAAGTCGTATCCAGCAGCGTTAAAGCGCGATTCGCCCGCGCCAGCTCGACCAGTTGCGCCAGATCCATCACGCGCAGGTAAGGATTGGTCGGCGTCTCGGTGAAAATGAAGCGCGTCTTGCCAGGGACGATGGCGGCTGCCAGCGCGTCATAATCGCACATGGGCACGATGCTGGTTTCGATGCCGAATTTCTTAAGCGTGGTCAGGCAGAATTGACGTGTGCGCCGATAGCAGTCATCGGTCATGATGATATGCGTGCCCGGGCGCAGCACAGTCAGGAAGAGCGAAGTCACCGCCGACATGCCGCTGGGATACATAATGGCGTCGCCAGCGCCTTCCAGCTGGGCGATGCGCGCCTCGAGCGACCAGGTCGATGGATTGCCATAGCGCGCATATTCTTCGCGGTCCAGCTCGCCGCCATACACCTTGGCATCCAGAAATTCGATCAGTTCGGCAGTATTTTTGAATGTGAAGGTAGCCGTCTGCACGATGGGCGTGGTCATGGCATGGAAGCCTTTATCACGCGTCGTGCCAGCGTGCACGGATTTGGTGCTGGCTCCAAGGAATTGCGATTCCGGTTGGTCGTTTGATCTTGACATTGCAGCCCCTTGGTCTGGCAAAGCTGCCGAGCCATTGGCAAGTGGTTGCTGCCCATTGCAGCGGGACGGCACTGTAGCACAGGGGATGGCGCAGGACAATTGCGCGACATACCGTTATCGCATTATCCGCCTCTGTGCTAAGCTTTGACGGAAGGGTCAGCCAAGGAACAGGACTCAGCAAACATGACCGAATCCGCAATTCGGGTTTATGGCGGGCAGCCGCTGCAAGGCGAACTTCATGTCCAGCGCGCCAAGAATGCCATTCTGGCCATGATCGCCGCGGCGATTGTGGTGGAAGATGGCGAAACGATCCTGCGCCAGGTGCCCGATATCGAAGATGTCGATTGCGCTTTTGAATTGCTGCGCGTGGTTGGGGCAACGGTCGATTATGACCGGCAAAGCAAAACAGCCCGAATAGATGCCAGCGCCGTGCACAACGGACTCCTGCCCGCCGATATCACCGAGCGCTTCCGTGGTTCCGTGCTCTTTCTTGCGCCGCTGCAGATTCGTCTGGGGCATGTGGAATTGCCCGGCAGTGGCGGCTGCGATATCGGCACGCGCAAGATCGACTTTCATCATCGCGGCTTCGCCCGGCTGGGCGCGGATGTGCAATATTATGAGGACGGCCGAACAATCATAGAGCTCAAACGCCGGCGATTCCGCGGGACTCTGCTTTATCTGGATTGGCCCAGCCACACGGGCACGGAGAATCTCATGCTGGCCGCAGCGCTGGCACAGGGGCAGACGATCCTGGAGAATGCCTCGGTCGAGCCCGAGGTCGTCGATTTCGGCAATTTCTTGAATGCAATGGGTGCCGATATCCGCGGGCTGGGCACAAACACGCTCTTCATCCAAGGCGTTGAGCGCCTGCACGCCGCTGACTACACGCCCATGCCCGACCGGCTGGTGACCAGCACATTTATGATGGCCGCGGCGATCACCGGCGGCGATGTCACCGTGCACGATGCCGAGCCGGCGCATCTGCGTATCGTCTGTGCCAAGCTCGAGCAGATGGGCGTGAATCTTGACATCCAAGGCAAGTCGATCCGCGTGCAAGGTCGGCGCGCACGGCTGAACCCAATCAACATCCAGACATACCCGTACCCCGGCTTCCCGACCGACTTGCAGCCCTGCATCGCCGCGCTGTCCTGCCTGTCCAAGGGCACGAGCTATATCCGCGAGCGCGTCTTCGACAACCGCTACGATTATGTAGACGCGCTGCTGCAGATGGGCGCTGATATCCTCATCAGCCAAAGCGGGGTCTGCATCGTCCAGGGCGTGCAGCGCTTGAAACCGGCGAGCCTCACCGCCCTCAACATCCGCGCGGGTGCCACGATTCTGCTGGCGGCGCTGGCTGCCGAAGGTGAAAGCACCATCGCCAATGTCTATCAGATCGACCGTGGTTACGAAGAGATCGAGACTTTATTCAGCCAGTTGGGCGCGGATATCACGCGGATTACGGCGCAGTCGGAGTTGCAGCCCGTCTGGTAAGCATCAGGACACCTCGACTCGCGCCAGGACAGCAGCCGCGAATGCGTCGGTAGACACAGGCGTCTCATCGGCGCTGGCGATATCGGCCGTGCGCAAACCATCGGCGAGCGCCGCATCAACAGCCGTTTCTATGGCGCTTGCCTCATCTTCCAGTCGCAAACTGTAGCGCAGCAGCAGCGCCGCGCTGAGGAACATGCCGATCGGGTTGGCTTTGCCCTGCCCGGCGATATCGGGCGCGGAGCCATGCACCGGCTCGTACAAGCCAAAGTTGTCGGCGCGCAGCGATGCAGACGGCAGCATGCCCAGGCTGCCCGCCAGCACGGAGGCTTCGTCGCTCAAAATGTCGCCGAACATGTTGCCGGCCACGATGACATCAAAGCTGCCGGGGCGTGTCAGCAGGTGCATGGTCGCCGCGTCTACCAGCAAATGCTCCAGCTCGACATCGGCGTATTCTTCGTGCAGCGCCACCACGGTGCGCCGCCACAGACGCATGGAAGCCAGCACATTGGCTTTGTCCACGCTGCACAGCTTGCCCCGCCGGCCTTGCGCCGCGCGAAAAGCCACATTCGCCACTTGTTCGACCTGGGCGCTGGTGTAGGTCATCGTGTCGTAGGAAGTGTCGCCTTCGCCCTGTTCCTGTCGCTCGCCAAAATAGATGCCACTGACCAGCTCGCGCACGAAGAGAATATCGACATCTTCCAGCAAATCGGCGCGCAGCGGGGCATGCGCTGCCAGGGCGGGATAAGTTTTGACCGGGCGCAAATTGGCGAAGAGACCAAAATGCTGCCGCAAGCCCAGCAAGCCGCGCTCGGGCTGGACAGCCGCTGTGGGGTCAGACCACTTTGGTCCGCCGACCGCGCCGAGCAAGATGGCATCGGCATCTTCACAGATGGCGATAGTTTCCGGCGGCAGTGGATCGCCCGTCTCGTCAATGGCGATGCCGCCGATCAAGCCATGCACGAATCGAAAATGGTGACCGCGCTTCTCGGCAATCGCAGCCAGCAGCCTGGTCGCATGTGAAACGACTTCGGGTCCGATGCCATCGCCCGAGAGTACCGCTATAGTCGCCTTCATTTGCTGTCCTTCCTACAAATTGATTAGCGCGCAATTTCCAGAGACGCTTGTTCACCTTCGACACTGGCTATGGACAGACCATATTCGACGCTGTCGACCAGCGCCAGCCAGCTCGCGCAGATGATGTCGGTGCCGGCACCGACTGTGCTCCAGCGCTGTTTGCCATTATACGAGTCGATCAGCACGCGAGTCATCGCGCCGGTGGCTTGCTGGCTGTCTATGATGCGCACTTTGTAATCGACCAGTTGGATGTCGCGCAGAGCCGGATACTGCGGCAACAAAGCCTTGCGCAGCGCCAGATCCAGCGCATTGACCGGTCCATTGCCCTCGGCGGCTGTGTGCACGACATCGCCATCGACATCCAGCTTGACCATGGCCTCAGCCAGTTGCCCGCGTCCGCGCCGGTCTTCGACGATCACGGTGAAATCGAGCAAAGTGAAGAGCGGCGCATAATCCGCCGCCGCCCGCCGCAAGCGCACCGCCACCGAAGCTTCTGCGCCTTCAAACACGAAGCCGGCATTCTCCAGCTCTTTGATGTCGTTCAAGACTTGCGTTGCTTCGAACCGCGAAATATCCAAGCCGAGTTCTTCCGACTTGCTGAGCAGGTTGCCGCGGCCAGACAAATCCGACACCAGCACGCGCGTCTTGTTGCCGACCAGTTCCG
>DAOUJB010000572.1:0-6152 GCA_034423155.1 Anaerolineae bacterium
AAAGCGGCGGGCATGCTGGCGATTGCCGCGCCCAGCCCCGACTTTCCGCTGCCACCCGATGTGCTGGCGCTGGCGGATGCGCATATCACCACGCTGGTCGATTTCACCCCGCAACTGGTGGCCGGGCTGTCGCGGGATTGATGCCACTCTTTGGGTCTACCCCACCCCCCGGCCCCCTCCCCGAAGCATCAGGGAGGGGGAGCGCATTCGGAGCAGATGAATGGTGATGCACGATTGCTAACAGATAAGCAATTATCGCAACGGTTAATCGACGAGTCACCCTTCTCCATTGATATGGGGAAGGGCCGGGGATGGGGTAGAAAAAAATGTCCTGTCCTTAGCCCTTGGATAAGGCGGGACCGAGGGGGTCGACCTGGCAGGCGGTCTTTGCATAATCGGGCGCTTTGTGTTCAAATAATCGCGCAAGTTTGATTACCGATAAAACCCTCTGGCAGGTGAACTTCTGTGAGCGCAGCGCATGTCATCGCGATTGACCTGGGCGCATCGTCCGGGCGCGTGATGGACGCCGCCTTTGATGGCGCGCAACTGAGATTGCAAGAGGCGCACCGCTTCCCCAATATCCCCGTGCAGACGCCAACTCGGCTGCATTGGGATGTGTTGCGTCTGTGGCACGAGATCACGCAGGGCATTGGCGCGGTTGCTGGCGCGTCGTCCATCGGCCTGGATTGCTGGGGCGTCGATTATGCCCTGCTGGATAGCGCTGGCGAATTGCTCGCCAACCCGGTGCATTATCGCGATCCGCGCACCGACGGCGCTATGGAATGGGTCTTCCAGCGCATGCCCCGCCGCGAGATTTTTGCGCGCACGGGCATCCAGTTCATGCCGCTAAACGGACTCTATCAGCTGGCAGCGGGGATTCGCGATGGCAGCCCAGAGCTGGAACATGCCACCACGCTGCTGACGATCGCCGACCTGTTCAATTATTGGCTGACGGGCAGCAAGACCTGCGAATTCACCGAGGCGACCACCCTGCAGCTGGTCAACGCGGGGCAGGGCGATTGGGACCTCGACCTGATGCGCGCCGTGGGCATCCCGGCCGATATCCTCGCGCCCATCGTTGAGCCCGGCACGCGGCTGGGCAGTTACGCGGGCATTGATGTCGTTGCGCCGGCTTGCCACGACACGGGCAGCGCAGTTGTCGCCATGCCAGCCACCCGCGCCGATATCGCTTATCTCAGCAGCGGCACCTGGAGTCTGCTGGGGCTGGAGCTGGCTGCGCCCGTTATGAGCGATGCTGCCTATGCTGCCAATGCCACCAACGAGGGCGGCTATGGCGGCAGTTGGCGCTTCTTGAAAAATATCATGGGCTTGTGGGTGGCCGATCAATGCCGCGCGACCTGGGCGGCGCAGGGGCGAGATTACAGCTTCGGCCAGTTGACGACGATGGTGGAAGCGGCGCCGCATTTCCGCAGTTTCATCGAGCCGGACGATGCTGCTTTCCTCGCGCCGGGCGATATGCCCAAGCGCATCATCGACTATTGCGCGCGCACAGGCCAAGCCAAGCCCGAAAGCGATGCCGAGATCATGGCCATCGTCTACGCCAGCCTGGCTTATAAATATCGCTATGTGCTGGAGCAATTGTCTGCGGTGAGCGGACGGGCTGTTGACGCGCTGCATATCATCGGCGGCGGCTCGCGCAATGCCACCCTCAACCAGATGACGGCGGACGCGACCGGGCGGCTGGTCATCGCGGGACCGGCCGAAGCCACAGCCATGGGCAACGCGATCGTGCAGTTGATCGCCCTGGGCGAGCTGGGCAGCGTGGGCGAGGCGCGCGCCATGTTGAGCGAGTCGGCTGAATTGCGGCATTATGAACCGCGCGATGCTACAGCCTGGGACGAGCATTATGCGCGTTTTTGCGCCTTGCTGGGATAGGCGGGTATAATGCGCGGCGTTCTATAAAGACGATTCGTCGTAGGGCGAACTGCCGGCTCGCCCTCTTATGATCCCATGTTCGCGGAATGGCATGTGCTGCGCGCTGGATTTTCCGCATTGGAGGGGTTTTGAATAATTGTTGCGCGGTTGCATTTGACGGGCGAGTCACTGCCTCGCTCCTACAGGCAGTCGCTTTTGGGGGTAACTCCCCATGACCGACGCGCTGCTGCAGATGCAGGGCATCAACAAAAATTTTCCTGGCGTGCAAGCGCTGAAAGAGGCTCACTTCGAGGTGCGGCGTGGCGAAGTGCATGCGCTCATCGGCGAAAATGGCGCTGGCAAATCCACCATGATCAAAATTGTTTCTGGCGTTTATCAGCCCGACAGCGGCGATATCCAACTGGATGGACGGGCCGTCCACTTCGTCAACCCGCGAGAAGCGCACCTGGCCGGCATCGCCACCATTTATCAGGAACTTGGTTTGTACCCGGAACTTTCGGTGGCGGAAAATATCTTCATGGGTCATGCGCCGATGAAAAAGCGCCTGGGCTTGCCGACGATCGACTGGGAGCGGATGGAGAGCGGCGCAGAAGATCTGCTGGCTGAGCTGAATATCCACAACCTGGATGTCGGCGCGAAGGTGGGCACGCTCAATGTAGGCAACCGGCAGCGCGTAGAGATCGCCAAGGCGCTATCGCTGGATGCCCAGATCTTGATCATGGACGAGCCGACCGCCGCCCTGACCGAAAGCGATGTCGAGCAGCTTTTCAGCATTGTGCGGCTGCTGCGCGAGCGCGGAGTCAGCATCATTTATATCAGTCACCGCCTCAACGAAGTCTTCGAGCTGGCCGACCGCGTCACTGTGCTGCGCGATGGCGAGACGATCGGCACGCAGCAGGTCGCCGATACCAACGAAGCCGAGTTGATCAGCATGATGGTGGGTCGCAAGATCGAGAACCTCTTCCCCAAGCAAGACGCGCAGATCGGCGATGTGGTGCTGGAGGTGCGCAATCTGAATCGTCCGCCTTTGACGCGCGACATTTCCTTCTCGGTACGCGCGGGAGAGATCGTAGGGCTGGCGGGTTTGGTGGGCAGCGGCCGCAGCGAAACGGCGCAAGTCATCTTCGGCGTGCTGCCAGCCGAGTCGGGCGAGATCTATATTAATGGCGCGCCGGTGAAGATCAGCAGACCATCGGAAGCGGTGGCGCAGGGAATTGGCTATGTGCCAGAAGACCGCGGTCACCAGGGGCTCATCCGCGAGATGACCATCCGCGAAAATACCTCCATGGCGGTTTTGGAGACTGTTTCTCGCAACACTTTCATCAATCGCGCCCAGGAACGCTCGCTCGCCAATCGTTCAATCAAGCAGCTGAGCATCCGCGCTACGGGTCCAGAGCAGATCACCAACAAGTTGAGCGGCGGCAACCAGCAAAAAGTCGTCGTCAGCAAGTGGCTGGCCAGCGAGCCCAGCCTGCTGATTATGGACGAGCCAACGCGGGGAATCGATGTCGGCGCAAAAGCCGAAATCCACCGCCTGATGAGCCGTCTGGCTGCCGAAGAGGGCTTGGCCATCTTGATGATCTCCAGCGAACTGCCAGAGATCCTGGCGATGAGCGACCGCATCCTGGTCATGCGCGAGGGTCGTCTGGTTGGCGAATTCAGCCGCGAGCAAGCGACTCAAGAGACAGTCGCCCATGCCATGATGAGCGAAGCCGCCCGCCAAGCCGCGAGCGCCGCATCATGAACAAAGACAAAGCTGCGCCCGCGCCGCGCCAACTGCTGGACTTCCTGGGCATCGCGCTGGCATTGATCATCATCGGCGCTTATTTTCTGCTGCCTTTTGTCATCCAGCCGGAGCGCGGACCATCGACTGTCGCCGTGCTGACAGAAAGCAAAAAAGCCAACGAACTGGGAATATTCAAGACCGGCTTGGAAGTTGTGCCGCTGGCTGGGCTGGGCATGCTGTTGTTGGGCGTCTGGAATGTGCTCGTGCCGGGTGCTGCGCGCGCCATTTCGCTGCTGCTGGCGCTGGCGGGCCTGCTGGCGCTGGTCTATTACATCAACTTCTTCCGCGATACCCCCCTCGGTCCGCCCAGCGAATGGGGGGAAGGCACGATCATGGGCAGCCTCGGCAGCGCCTTTTGGATCATGCTGGGCGCAGCTGTGGTGGCCGTCTTGCAAGCGCTGATTCCACGCGCTGTGCCTGCGCCGCGTTACCGACTTGCCAAGCTCTTTGGCAACCAAGAGAGCGTGATTCTGTTTGGCTTGCTGCTGTTGGTGATCGTGATCGGGCTGGCGAATCCGCGTTATCTGCAAGAGCGCAACATCAGCGACAACCTGGCGGGCAATGCCTATATTGCGGTGGCGGCGCTAGGTATGACCATGGTGATCGTCACCGGCAATATCGACATTTCGGTGGGTTCGCTGGTGGGCTTGCTGGCGGTGATCAGCGGTCGGCTGGTGGTGGCCGGGACGCCCGCGCCCCTGGCTTGGCTGGCGCCCCTGGTGATCGGCGGCGGATTCGGCGCGATGATCGGCTTCCTGGTGGCCTACCTGCGTATTCCGTCCATTGTGGTGACCCTGGGCATGCTGAGCATAATCAAAGGCATCTTAATCATTTGGGCGCAGGGCGAACGCGTGCGCGATATGCCGGCCGACTATTTCTTGTCGCAGATGCGTCCGTTGGGCGTGCCCATGCCCATCATAATCATGGTCGTGCTGACGATCGGCGTGGCGCTATGGATGCGTTACAGCGCGACCGGACGGGCATTTTATGCGCTGGGCGGCAATGTCGAAGCAGCGCGTCTGTCTGGTTTGTCGCGGCGGCGTCTGGTGATGACCGTATTCATCCTCAATGGCGTGTTTGTGGGTGTGGCCAGCGTGATGTATTCCACGCAATTCAACATCATCCAGGCAACGCCCCCGCCGGCGCTGGAATTGTCGGTGATCACGGCATCGGTGGTGGGCGGCGTCAGCATCCTGGGCGGGACGGGCACGGCTGTCGGCTCGACCATGGCGACTCTGCTGCTGAACTTTATCCGCAGCGCGATGGTCTTCATCAATGTATCGCCATTTTGGCTGAAGGCGGTGCAGGGCTTGCTGATACTGGTGACGGTGCTGGCGGATTTGCTGCGCCGGCGTCGGCAGCGGCTTTGACCCTCGGCGAGACTGAGGGCAGCGGCCGTGGCGGACATTTGCGCATGGCGGCGCTGGCGTGTTAGAATAGTTTCACTAGCAGAGCAAGGTTGCGCTATGAGCGAGTTCTTGGCAAGCGTAACGGTGATTGATCTACTTTCGCCGATCATAACGGTAATCGCTACCGTCGTGTTTCTCTTGTGGCGGCTGCCGACCAAAGGCGATGTCAATCAGCGTTTTGTTGACCACCGGCAGCATATGAACGAGCGCCTAAAGGAGCAGTCGGACATATTCAATAAGCGCTTCGACGACCAGAGTGCGTACATAAACAAGCGCTTCGACGACCAGAATGCGTACATAATTCAACGCTTCGATGAACAGAATGCGTACATAAACAAGCGCTTCGACGACCAGAATGCGTACATCGACCAGCGCTTCGACGACCAGAATGCGTACATCGACCAGCGTTTTGACGACCAGAATGCGTACATAAACAAGCGCTTCGACGAACAATCGGCGACCATGAGCAAAGGCTTCAAGGATTTGTCAGATCGGATGGACAGGCAGGACGTCCGCATGAACAGGCAGGATGCCCGCATGGACAAGCAGGACGCCCGCATGGACAGACAGGACGACAAGCTTGACGCAATCCGCGCGAAACAAGACAGCCAATTCCTGGAGCTGACCAGCAACATCAACGAAACGCGCGAAAAGATTCTTGTCGTCAGCAACGAGGTCGCTGAAGCCAAGGTCGATATCGCGGATGTAAAGGGCGATATCAAAGCGTTGCATGCCGATTTCGCGGGGCTGAAACAGCAGAACAACCGCATTGAGCGCGATACAGAGGCTATTCGCAACCTCACGGAAGCCCGCGCCCTGGGTGTCCCCGATGTTGCTGAAGTTCGCAACGCCACGCCCGCGCCCTGACCCTGACGCAGCATGACCTCGCCAGCTATCCCACAGCGCACCGCCACGCCCGCGCGCCTGCGTTCATTGCTCGCCAGCCAAGAAGGCGTGCTCTTCATCATCATGCTGGTTTCTGTGCTCTTTCTGGCCACGCGCACCGACAAATTTCTGACGGTCGACAACCTGTTGCAGCAAGGCAGGTTCATGACCGAAGT
>DAOUJB010000573.1:0-9410 GCA_034423155.1 Anaerolineae bacterium
CTGACCCAGACAACGGACGCGCTCACAAGCCCGCTCCACATGAACAGACGATGCCGCTTCGACTGCGCTATATGCGGCTGGCTGATATCCAGGAAGTGGTCGCCATAGATCGCTTGTCTTTCCAGCCGGCTTGGAATCACGAATCCTACCGCTTTGAACTGAACGAATCCCGGGTCAGCCACATGGTTGTCCTGGAGAGGCGGCCTGCGCCAAGCGCAGCAGCGCATGCGGGCTGGCTGAACAAGCTGCGCGGGCGGCTGAATGGCGCAGCGGCGGAATGCGCGCGGGGCGGCATCCTCGGTTATGGCGGCATTTGGAATATCGCCGACGAAGCGCATATCAGCACCATCGCCACACATCCAATCCAGCGCGGCAATGGCTTTGGCGAGATCTTGCTGGCGGGCATGATCGGCAAGGCGCTGCAGCTGAGCGCGGGTTATATCGTGCTGGAAGTGCGCGTCAGCAACCAGGTGGCGCAGCGTTTGTATGAAAAATACGGCTTCAGTCGCTTTGAGCGACGCCGGCGCTATTATGCCAGCGATGGCGAAGACGCCTGGGATATGCGCGTACGGTTGGATGGGGCGGCGCGCAGACGATACCAGCGGCTCTATGGGCGCTTGCAAGCCGTGTATGACCTCGCCGATGCTTATAGTTGCGAAGCTCATCCGCGGCGATAGATGCCTTGGCAAGAACACGCTTGATCTTCCTTAACAACAGGCAAGACAAGCATTATGATGAGCGTCGTGAATGGGTGACAATACAATATATCATAAACGAAATGCTTACCTAATCTTAATAAAATATAGAGTCCGGGGATGAAAGTCAAATGCAGGCAAGATCAACCCCCCTCGGTCCCCCCGACAGGTCAGGGGGAGGCAAAGCACGCGAGGAGTCAGTCAAGTAATCCCGTATGATTTGCAAATGTCCTAACTTGCTCTACTTCGGAAAAGGATTAGGACCAAGCTGGGCAGCTTGTCAATCGATCTTTTCGTATGCGACCGCTCAGCAGCCTGTCACATGGCGGATTCCCGGCGTCTCGCCCAGGTCCGGCGCAGCATTTCCAACGCCAACAGCGCCAGAAACAGCAGCATCTGGAACTGGCTGGCCTGCAACGCAGCCGTGATCAGCCCCGTGCCAAACCACAGCAGAAGCAGAGCCGTCGCCAGGATCAGGCTGCGCAGAGTTCGGGCGTTAACATGGCGCAGACGGTGAAATAGCGCGATCCAGACGCAGAACCCGCCCAGGAAGACGCCATAAAATGCCAGCAGAAAAGCCAGCGCATGAATGACCGACTCCTCCAGCGCCGACAGCAACAGCGGTCCATTGACAGTCGCCCAAAACAACCACGGTCCCGGACTGAGCAGATTCATCAGCACAGCCGTCAGCAAGACGCGTGTTGCGCCTCTTGAGCGCGTCGCCCCGTCCGGCGATAGAGGCAGCAGCGAGTCGCTTTGCGTCTGTCGGCTTGCGCCCCAAGCGATGCTCAGCAGCAGACAGCCGCCGGCGACTTGGATGAGCTGCAAGGCGGCTTGTGGCAACTGCCCCAGCACAAAGGTCATCAGCACGATGATGGGCGCGTCGGTGAGCAGCGGCGCCAGCACGACCAACAGCGCCCTGCGCGCGCCCTGCGTCAAGATCGTGCTGAAAAGATAAGCCAGCAACGGTCCGGGGATCACCGCGGCGCTGATGCCCAAGCCAACCGCGGGAAGGATAAACACATGCATCAACGGCACTCGCGCATGATCAGTCGAATTCGCTGGGCAGGTCGGGCTGGCGATAGTGCTGGAACCAGCGGTGGATCTGCCCGGCGGTTACACGCCCCAGCGACAGCGGCGGGATCTCGTCTTCGCCAAACCAGCCCACCGCGGTTGTTTCGCTGCTGATCTGCGCTGCGCCACCGATCAACTCGCAGAGGAAGGCGACTTTGTAGACGGCGTGAATCAGGGGCGGGTGACGACGGCGGCGGTCTTCCAGCGCCAGCAATTTGACGGCTTTGGTCTCGTAGCCGCTTTCTTCGCGGATTTCGCGCTCGACCGCTTGCGAAGGCGCATCGCCGACATCTGCCCAGCCGCCGGGCAGCGTCCACAAACCATCGGCTGCTTCGCGCACCAGCAAGATTTTGTCGTTCATGAAGACGGCGCCACGCACATCGACTTTGGGCGTGATATAGCCATCGTCCGCTGCCAGCAGCAGCGCCACTTCGTCAGCATCGGCATGGGCGGCATCAGCCAGCATCTGCGCGGCGATATCCAGCAGCGCCCGATAACGTTCGCCATCATATTCGTTGTGAGTGTAGTGCAGGCCCGTCTTGGCGAGCGCGGCGATCTGCTGCGCCCATTCCACCTGTTTGCTCATCGCTTGTCCTTGTCGCTGCCACTTACAGACGAGCCAGACGAAACAAGGAGATGTCGTGAGACGACTCGCCGCGCTGGGCCAGGTCGGCCATGATTTCGCCGACCACGCTCGCCATTTTGAAGCCGTGCCCGCTGAAGCCAGCCGCCACCGAAACCTGCGGAGCATCGGGCAGGCTGTCCAGCAGGAAATGCTCGTCGGCTGTGTTCGTGAACATGCAGACGGTCATATCCAGCGTGCGCCCCGCGCCTTCGGGGAAGTAGCGCTCGGCGAATGCCCGCAGCAGTGTTTCGTCGCGCGTATGGACTTCGCGGTCGACCGTGTCGGGGTCGCAGATTTCGTCCAGATGATGATAGCGCCCCAGCTTCATGCCCGGCGTGTTGCCGCTGGGATTGAATTCGGGCAAGCCATAATAGCGCCCTTCTTCGACCTGCCCATTCCAAACGGGAAAGCGCTGCAAAGCGAATAAGTCGGGTCGGCTGGGCTGTAGCCAGATCAACGCCTGGCGTTCGGGAATAGCTAGCCCCGCCAGCGCCGGCAGCAGCTTGTACGCCCAGGCGCCGCCGCAGAGTATCAGCTTCTCCGCCAGATAACTGCTGCTGTCGGTCTGCACCTGCACGAGCCCGTCCGCGCGGATGTCCCAGCCCTGCACGCGCTCGCCGGTGTGGATGTCCGCGCCATGCCGCCGTGCCAATTCCGCATGGGCGACGATGCAGCGCTCCGGCACAAGCAAGCCGCCTTGTGGCTGGTACAGCGCCATGGTCTCGGCTGGCATCTGATAAGCAGGGAAGCGCGCGCGCAAGGCACGGCTGTCGAGGACTTGGTACGGGAAGTCATTCTCGATGCAGCTGTTCAGGCTGCCGCGGAAAACATCGCTATCGGCGGGACCCATGTCGATGCTGCCGGTCTGGTAAAAAAGCCGCTCGCCAAATTCGCGCTCCAGGTCTGCCCACAGCGCATAAGCCCGGCGCAACAGTGGCACATAAGCCAGGTCTTCGTAATAGGCCAGGCGGATGATGCGCGTCAAGCCATGCGAAGAGCCCAGCGCGTGCGGGATATCAAATTGCTCGATGCCCAGCGCTTTGAGTCCGCGTTTGGCGAGATGATAAAGCGCGGCGCTGCCCATCCCGCCGAGGCCGATGACGATGGCGTCGTAGTGCTTGGTCACGAGAGGAGTCTATTGCCTGCAATACCGTTTGACATGATCCGGACAGTAAATGCCTGTTGGTCTGCCGCCGCCTATAGGTAATTGGCGAACGCAGGCCGCGTCCGCGTCAAATTTGCCATCCCAGATGAGCTCGACCATGGCGGGGAATCCTTTGTCGCTGGGTGCGCAACGGCAACGCGTCCCATATTGACAGAGAGCGAGCAATAAGTTATCTTATCTGTAATTGAAGACAACAACAAGCGCGAGAGGGCGCATGGACAGGCCAGCGGAGGATACGAGAATGAGCGCAGGAATCGAGCCGGGTGGCGATGCGCTTGCCGCCATTGCCCCGGACGCGCCAGCATTGACAGCCGAGCAGCAGGAACTTGTCGCGGCATTGCATCGCAGTTTCCAGCAGGCGGCGCGTGGCGAGACGAGACCGTTTCACGAATTCTTGCGGGAATTGCGCCTGGAGCGGGAAGCGGAAGAACATGCAGCTAATCCAGACGCCTGAGTTTGAGGCGCAGGTCAAGCAGCTCCGAAAGACATATCGTAAAATTGATATAGACCTCGCTCCATTGAGCGTGTTGGAAGAGGGCGTCCGCCCCCAAGACAATCGATTGCAGAATATGGGCGGCATGGAAGTCTACAAGGCGCGCTTGCCCAACACTTCTGCGAGGGTCGGTACGCGCGGCGGCTTTAGAGTCGTATATCGCGTCAAGGATGGGACAGTAATTCTTCTGCTGCTTATTTGGGCGAAGTCGCGGACGGTCGACATTCCGGACAGCGAGATCCGTCGTGTAGCCAGCCAATACTAAGTCGCTTTTACCTGCAAATCCCCGTCGCATCCACCAGCCACAACCCGCAATCAGCCTGCGCTGTCCAATTCCGCCAGTATGTCCAGGATGGCTTCTTTCAGTTCAGGCAAGTTGACCTGGATATTCTGCCATACAATGTCCAGGACGACATTCTCATACTGATGAATAAGGACATCGCGGAAGCCAGCTATGTCGTGCCAAGGCACTTCAGGCTTCTTACTCTTCACCGCCGGATCCATTCGCTTTACAGCTTCGCCAATCACCTCGAAACTGCGAATAATGGCGTCCTGGATCGTTTGTGACTGCATGAACGCTTCGTATCCGTCAACCGCGTTGTGCTCGATGCGCCCGATGCGGTCGAGAATATCGTTGCAGTAAATGCGCTGATTTCGTTTCATGGGTGGCAGGTCTCGTCTGGTTTTCGCGCCCAGCGGCGTTTCTTCCGCGAGGATGTTGGGCGCCAGTTCTTCGCGCAGATGGTCGCGCTCGACCACATCCACGCGCCGTCCCAGCAGGTCGCCCAGATCATCGATCAAACCTATTCGGTCGCGCAGTCCATAATCCGCGTCGAAGTCGACCAGAAAGTCGATGTCGCTTTCGGGCTGCAGTTCGCCGCGCACGATCGAGCCAAACACGGCGATGCGCTGCGCCTTGTGCTGCTTGGCCAGCGCCAGTATCTGCTCGCGATATTCCGCCAAGTCTTCCAGCGTGTTGATAGCGTTCATAGGCTGTTCCGCCGATGCCTGTTGCCCGTATTCTAGCCGATTATGCGCTTGCTTGACAGTATTCAATCGTATCGGCTAGACTTAATCGGACAGCCAGCGGAGGATACGAGAATGAGCGCAGGAATCGAGCCAGACGGCGATGCGCTTCCCGCCATTGCCTCAGACGCGCCAGCATTGACAGCCGAGCAGCAGGAACTTGTCGCGGCATTGCATCGCAGTTTCCAGCAAGCCGCGCGGGGCGAGACCCGTTCTGTGTGGGAATTCCTGGAAGAATTGCGGCAAGAGGACGAGGCGGCTGAGAATGAAGATCGAGACAACGGACGAGTTTGAGGCGGGCGTCAGGAGACTTCGAAAGACATATCGCCGGGTCAACCATGATGTGCGGAAACTGAGTACCGAGTTGCTAAGCGGCTCTCGGCCCCAAGACAATCGATTGCGCAACATGGGCGGCATGATTGTCTACAAGGCTAGGTTGCCCAATACATCTGCAAGTATCGGCGCAAGGGGAGGGTTCAGAGTCGTATACCGCGTCGTAGAAGATAGAGTTATTTTGTTGATGCTAATCTGGTCAAAAACGCAAACTGCCGACATTCCGGACAGCGAGATCCGTCGTGTAGCCAATCAATACTAAGCCGCTTTTACCTGCAAGTCCCCGCTACATCCACCAGCCATAATCCACCATCCGCGCCATTGGCCGCCAGCGCGAGTTGTTCGCCATCCGGCGACAGCCACGCCCAAGCCCGCGTCGACCGCGTCAAGCGCAAGGGCAGCGCAGTCAGCGTGCGCAACTCGCCCGAATCGCGCCGATAACATTGCAACTGCGGCGCAGCATCGCCCTCGGCAAAGACATAAACGCGCTCGCCATCCAGAACAGGCGCGGGATAATTGTTGCCGGGCAACTGGGACTGGAAGAGCAACTCGCTGCCACCATAGGCATTCTGCAAATAATAACCGCTGATGCCGGCTTGCGCCCGCCCGACCAGCGCCGCCAGTCCATCGGTAGTGGGTGCAGGCACGGTGATTGACGCGGGCAAATCTTCCAGCCGCTGGCTCAGCAAGCGACCATCGGTGTTGGCGGCAAAGTAGCGCACAGGCTCGCCATACGCCCCGAAATAAACCGCCAGAAAGACGCCTGGCTGCCGCGCCCACTGGAATCCGCGCAGGCTGTATTGATGCAAGCCATCGTGTATCAAGCGCGGGAAGCTGCCATCGGGCTCGGCCGAAAAGAGCGTGTGCAAATCATTCTGATAGACGACGCGCCGCGCATGGGGCGGAAAGGTCATTTGCGAGCTGTCAAAGAGCGCCAGGTTGGGCTCGCCGCTCTGCGTGATCATGGCTGCGCCGCTGTTGGCGATCAAATCGGGCGTAACCTTTTGTGCATCGGGATGCTCCATCGCGGAAAGAGCATTGTCCGTCAGGCTGTAACGCTGCCAATTCAGCTTGGTGAAGAGCGCACCATCACAGCCAGCCCCGAAGATGAAAGTCGAATCGTCCAGCCATTCCAGCGCAACGACCTCTTTGTCGCTGATTTGCCGAACCCCGGGCATCGGCGGTGCAGCGGGCGGTGCAGCGACCGCATCGGCAGCCACTTCCAGCTCGATGCGTGCGAAATCGCCATCGGCGAATAATTCAAAAGGCGCGCTGAAGTCTTGGTATGCGCCGGGCGGCAGGGCGTGATCCAGCAGCGCAGTGCCGCATGCATCGACCAGGTAACCGAATCCCTCGCCAATTAGTTGATCAGCAGCATCATAGGCGCTCAAGCTGAGGGTGATATTGGTATAGGCTTCCGCACCATGATTGAATAATTCGCCGCGCGCCACAGGCATCTCGCCGCCGAACAAATCGGGCTGGCTGCCGACCTCGGTGTTGAAGAAATAAAGCGGGAGGGAGGCCTGCGCCGAGACACAGAGAGAAAAGACAAAACAAAGGATGCAGAGGCGCATGAAGTTACCCCCATCAGACCAGAGGGAAAGGTGTCGTGAAGCTGCATTTGAGTCTGCTAATCACACTGGAATTATCGGAGCGATACTTTTTTCGCCTACCAGTGAATCATTGTGCTCGAAGTGGGAGACAAGTCTCGCCCCCAATAACTGTCCACTCGCGACAAAAAGGGCGACCCATCGGATCGCCCCTTCCGTGTCACTTTGCCTTTGTAGCAAGGCAAGTCTACTCGCTTGCGCCAGTCATGCCATCCAGCAACTGGGGCAAGAACCAGATATCCAGCAAGCTGACATACTCCATATCGCCAGCCAACGGCGTGCCATCTTGCAGGCTCAGCGGTCCGCTCCATCCGAACATCTTGCCGGCATTCATCGGGTCGGTCTGGAAGTCGTGGATATCTTGGGCGAAGGCTTTCAGCGTCTCGCGCGTTTCCATGCTCAGCGCATCGCCAAAGACAAAACCGCCCACGCTGTAATCGGTATCGGTGTAGAAGCCGTCAGCGCCGATCTCGTCCCACTTCGGCTCCCACCAGATCCATTCTTGCGACCAGCTGCCATCCACGACGCGCTCGACGACATCCAGGTAGGCGGGACCCCAGTTGTAATAAGCCGCGCCCAGGCAAGCAGCCGGCGCTTCGGAACAGCCGTTGACATTGCCATAGGGCACACCATAGCTGGCATCGCCTTCAGCCATGTATTGCCCGGAAACAGTGATGGCTTCGGTGGTATCGATGCCCGAGATAATGACATCAGCGCCGCCATCGAGGAAGCCTTGCGCCACCTCGGTCGGATCGAGCGTCACACCCGGGATATTGAACCAGAAACCGATCCAGACGACCTCGAAGGTGATGTCGTCGGCGGATATGTCGTCGCGATAGGTGTCGGCGCAATAACGCGCGCCCAGATAACTGCTGGCAGCCAGGCGACGCGTTTCGGGGTTGATTAGCGCGCCCAGATAGCCAATGTGCCCCGATTCGCTGGTGAGCGCGGCGGCACAGCCAGCGATCATACGCGGCAGCTCCATATAGGTGTTGAAGTTGCCGACATTGGCCGGCGGCAGCTCCGGCAACTCGTGCATCATGGCGTGCTCGCCTTCGACGATGCTGCTGGACTGAATGGCGTTGCTGCCCGTGATATTGATGAATGTGACATCGGGGAAGGCAGCGGCGACGACATTGGTGTCTTCTTCGAAGCTATCGGAAGTGGTGAAGATGACAGAAGCGCCATCGTCAACCATGAATTCCACCACTTCCATGAGCGTGGTTTCGGGTGAATCGGCGGGGTTGAGGCTTTCGAATTCCAGTATTTCCGCGCCTGTTTTTGCTTTCACATACTCGCCAGCTTCGTGATGCGATGTGCTCCAGCCGCGGTCGTCGTTGGGACCAACCAATATGACGCCAACGACCAGGTCGCTCTGCGCCGCGGCGGGCGCGACCAAAGCCATTACGACAGCGACTGCCAGCAGGAACAAGGGAAACTTGCGCATTTTGTCTTCCTCCGCAGGATTCAAAAAGGACAGGATTTAGCATGCTCAAGTGTAACGCATCTGCCTGGTAATGCAAACAGCGCATGCGCGCGACCTGTCGTTCGCCCCAGCCTACGACTCGACCGGAGGACCCTACACTCGCCAATACAGCGCGATGGTCATTTCGCGGCGGACGCGGATGAGGAAATCGTCGACATTGGCGGTCAATGCTTCGATGTGTGGCAAGACATCTGCGGGCAAGCGACTGCGGCGGAAGCCTTTGGCATACTCGCGCAGGTCATCCGCGCTGTCGCAGTCGATGACGATCTCGAAGAGAGCGCTGTGCCCGGCCCGCCATTGATCGGCAGCGAGGGCATCACGCAGCGCCGCGTCAGCCGCATCTCGTTCGGGGCTGGTGGCGCTGGCATCAATCTCGCCGACTTGCAGCCAGCCGCCGGGTAAATCCAGCTCGATTCGGCGGTTGCTCTTGGTGGGACGCAGGTCGATCAGCCAGCCGCCCGTTGAGAGCGTCCGCCGCACTTCTGAAAGGGCATGCACCATGCCCTCAATGTCGATTCATCAGAGCGAATGCGCGAATATCGCCCCGTCAAAGCAAGCAGCGCGGAATGGCAGGGCAACGGCGCTGGCAGCCAGGCACTGCGCATGGGGCATATCATCGAAAGCGGCTGCATCCAACGCATCTGGCAGGTCGATGCCCAGCACGCTTATGGCGCGGTCATGAAGCTTGCGCGTCAGCCTGCCGTCGCCACAGCCGATCTCCAAGACGCAGCCGTCAGCCTTCGCCAGCATGTCTTGCAGGTAGCTCTGCTCTGCGCCCGCTGTGTCGCTTCGCGTTGCCATGATGCTGTTCCATTGTCCTGCGTGCGGCGCAGAGTGTAGCGCATGTGGGCAGCGAGGGCGAGCAGGCGCTATAGTCCAGGCATGATGACGAAGTCGACGCTC
>DAOUJB010000574.1:0-3930 GCA_034423155.1 Anaerolineae bacterium
TGGGCGACCACTATGGGCGCAATCGCATCTGTTTGGTGGGGATATTGCTATTTGGGCTGGCTTCGGTGATCTGCGGTTTTTCGACCACAACCAATATCATCATCGCCGGGCGCTTGGCACAAGGCGTCGGCAGTTCGATGATCGTGCCGAACAGCTTGGCGATCGTTTCTGCCTATTACAGCCGGAATGGTCAAGGCTGGGCGATCGGCCTCTGGTCGGGCTTTACTGTTTTGATGGCTGGTCTCGCGCCTTTTTTCGCGGGCGTGGTGACCGATCTCGGCATGTGGCGGCTGGTCTTCCTCATTCATATCCCCTTGGGCATTGTGGCTGCATTCGCAATCGTCCGCTTTGTGCCCGAAAGTTACAACAGAGACGCGCCCAGGCGCATGAGTGTCGTTGGCGCGCTATTGGTCATCATCGGTTTGGCGGGCATTACCTTCGGTTTCATCGAAAGCTCAACATTTGGCTTCGGCAGTCCGCAGGTCATTCTGTCCATCCTGGGCGGCATTCTGGCGATCGTCATCTTCTTGCGTGACGAGCTAGACGGCAAACACGCCATCCTGCCGCTGCGCTTGTTCCGGTCGCGCAACTTCAGCGCCGCAAACTTCATCACCTTCGCCTTTCATGGGGTGATCCAGCCGGCTCTGCTTTATTTGCCGCTCAACCTGATCCAGGTGCAAGGCTATAGCGCCACCTTTACCGGGCTCTCCATCATTCCCTTGATTTTGGTCGCGACATTGGGCTCTGCGTTGGTGGGTCCCTTGCTGGATCGGCGCGGGCCGCGACTGCCCATGGTGATTGGATTGGTCATCATCGCGTTGGGATTCGTCTTCTTTGGCAACACCGGCGTCACTGGCGGCGAATCGGAATACTTGAACACATTTTTCTTGCCGGTCGTCCTTTTTGGCTTGGGATTTGGCTTATCATTTGCGCCGCTGACGATGACAGCCATGGCTTCTGCGCCGCAAGCCAATGCCGGCATCGCTTCTGGCGTCAATAACACCATGACGCGCGTCGGGCAGGTATTGGTCGTTGGCATCCTGGGCGGTCTGGCTATTGGCTGGTTCGGGCAGTTGCTGATGAACGACCCGACCATCAGAGCCTTGCCGTCAGAAGCGCAGATGCATCTGGCCGCGGATGCCGGCGACTTGGTAGAGACATCCATCCCGGATTGGCTGTCAGCCGCCGAACAGGAGAATGTGCGGCAAGTCATCCGCCAATCGTTCGCCGCGACCTTCAGCATCCTGATGTGGATCGGCGCCGCTGTCTGCGCGCTCTGCGCCGTGATCGCCACCTTTGCCATTGACGACAAGGCGCTGAAGCGCAGTAAATCTATTGATGTTACAGATAGCAGCGATTATCCGCCCTATCACGACGAGCCGGACGAAGCTGTTCCTGCCGAGTCCGAGTCGCCGTAAACTGCCTCGCGGATGCCTTTGATATAGCCTATGGCGAAGAGCCGCCCGATCGCCGAGTAGCCGGCCTGCTGGTTGTCGTCGCCAGCCATAGTCGGCACATGGTCGGGACGCAGCACGCCAGCAAAGCCGATATCGCGATACGCGCGCATGCAAGCCACCATGTCCGACTTTCCTGCATCGTGAAATGTCTCTTGAAAGCGTTGCGGCGTGCCCGACACATCGCGCATGTGCACGAAAAAGATCTTGTCGCCAAAACGGCGGATGACAGCGGGCAAGTCGTCGGTCATCAGCGTGAAGTTGCCCTGGCAGAGCGCGATGCCGTTCATCTCGCTGGGCACGAGCGATAGCAGCCGCGCGAAGTTGTCGATGCTACGCATGATGCGTCCGATGCCGCGGATGGGCGACAAGGGCGGGTCGTCCGGGTGCATGGCCAATTTCACGCCCGCCGCCTCGGCCACCGGCAGCACGCGCTCCAGAAAATAATGCAAACTTTCCCAGAGTTGCGTCTCACTGACTTCGCCATAATCGGTCAGGGGCGCGTCTGCCATCTGCGCATGGTCATAAGCTGTCACCAGCGCGCCGCCCCGCGAACGCAGCGTCGTTGTCGTGCGCACCCAGTTCATCACCGCCATCCACTCGTAGCACCACACTTCAATGCCCAGCCGTCCCATGTTCTCGATGAGTTCGCAGACGGCGTCAATCTCGGCATCGCGCCCCGGCAAACCGAGCTTGGCATGGGTCAGCGGCGGGCGGCTTTCGATGACGGACAGCGTGAAGCCACGGTCTTCATACGCATTCTTCGTGCGCAGCAGCGGCGCATAGCTCCAGGGCGGCTCGCCATCAAAAGCGGTCTCGAAGCCCAGCGCGCCAACGACATGGCGGACTCCGCACTGCGCGACGAGGTCCCAAAGCTGCGAATAAGCGGGCGGCAGAAATTCTGCGATCTGGATCATGAGCGGTTCTCCTTGTTGACGCGCCACGATTAGTAGCACAGCCCACGCAAAAGGGCGAATCTGGCTGGGTCGCGGTCTATCCTTCTCGCTACGAAATATAAGCTCCTGCATCTTTTTTGGGCGCGGATGCGTATAATGCCCAGACGCCACACAAGCGGTCGGCAAGCCCACATGCAGCGCACACGCCAGCAGCAGCAAGCCATCCCCAGCCTCAGCAGCGCCGAGGTCCGGCAGCGCATCGAGCATGGCGAAAGCAACGACTATGAATCGCGCGTCGGCCGCAGCTATTGGGATATCTTCCGCGACAATGTGCTCAACCTGTTTAATCTGGTGCTGGGCAGCATGCTGGTGGCGGTGGTTGCCATGGGCGATTATACGACCGCTATCTTCGCCGGCTTCAGCGTGGTCACCAATACATTCTTCGGCATGCTGCAAGAGTTCAACGCCAAGCGCCAACTCGATCAACTGGCGGCGCTGGCGGAACAAAGCGTGCGTTGTCGGCGCGATGGCGACTGGGTCGATGTGCCCATGCGCGAAGTCGTCAAAGACGAGATCATTCACATACAGCCCGGCGACCGCCTGGTTGTCGATGGCAGCGTGCTGCAGGCCGACTCGCTGGAACTGGACGAATCGCAGCTGACGGGCGAGTCGGACGCGATCGCCAAAGCGCCAGACGACCGCGCATTATCGGGTTCGTTCTGCACGGCGGGCACCGGCATCATGCGCGCCACTCAGGTCGGCGCAGACAGCCAGATCAACCGCCTATCAGCAATCGCCAAGCAATACAAGCTGGTCAAGACGCCCACGCAAATCAAAATCGACATTGCGGTCGAGGTGGCTGTCTTGCTGATGATGGTTTTCGTGCCCATGATCTTCGTCACTGGCTACCTGATCGACAGCGCCCTGCTGGGTGTCGTGCGCGATGCGGTTGTCTTCACCACCAGCCTGGTGCCGCAGGGATTGGTGCTGGTCGCCATTTTGTCGCTCACAATCGGCGCAGTGAAAATCAGCCTGCAGCAGACGCTCATCCAGCGCGTCAACGCGGTGGAATCGCTGGCCAATGCGACGGTGCTCTGCTTCGACAAAACCGGCACCCTGACGCAGAACAAGCTGGCTGTCGACGACATCATGCCAATCGGCGCGGCAGACGAAGCAGAAATCTTGCGCGACCTGCACATTGCCCTGGAAAATATGGCGCACCACAACAACACCGCCCAAGCTATCGCCCAGCATCTCGCCGACAAGCAGCCAGAAGTCGCTGTGCCAGAAAAGCTCAGCGAGATCCCTTTCAGCTCGGCGCGCAAGTGGTCGGCTGTCTGCCTGCCCGAAAAGACGCTGCTGCTGGGCGCGCCCGAACGCTTGCTGCCCGCCGACCATCCCCACGCCTACACAGCCGAGCAGCTTTCACAAGATGGCCTGCGCGTGCTGGCCTTCGCGCAGACGGCGGATGCGCCCGATGTCACAAAAGGCAGCGTCGCCTGGGATTTGCAGCCGCTGGCGCTGATCGTGATGAGCGACCAAATCCGCAGCGACATCCAGGACACGCTGGCCGCTTTCCG
>DAOUJB010000575.1:0-8155 GCA_034423155.1 Anaerolineae bacterium
GACGAAACCGCCGAGCTGATGCCGCTGACGGCGTCGCTTTCTCATCGCGTGATGCGGCGGCTGGCGGCGGCGCGCAAAGCTGGCGAGATGCCCTGGCTGCGACCAGATGCCAAGTGCCAAATCACGGTCGAATACGCGCATGGCAAGCCCCAACGCGTGGATACCATCGTCGTTTCGACACAGCATGCGCCAGAAATCTCCCAAGCCGATATCCGCCGGCAGATTGTCGATTTCATCCAGCGCGATTCAGCGTGCGCCCGCTGGGTCGATGCCGATACGATTTATCACATCAATCCCACGGGCAGATTTGTGACCGGCGGTCCCAAGGGCGATGCCGGTTTGACCGGGCGCAAAATCGTTGTCGATACCTACGGTGGCGTAGCGCGGCATGGCGGCGGCGCTTTTTCTGGCAAGGACGCCACCAAAGTCGACCGCAGCGCAGCTTATATGGCGCGCTATGTCGCCAAGAATGTCGTTGCGGCTGGCTTGGCGCGGCGCTTTGAATTGCAGCTGTCTTATGCCATCGGCAAGGCTGAGCCGACCTCGCTGGCTGTCGAAACCTTCGGCACCGGCGCAGTGAGCGACAGCGTGATTGAGGCGCTGATCCGCCAGCATTTTGATTTGCGCCCCGCAGCCATCATACGGCATCTGGGATTGCGGCAGCCCATCTTCAAGCAAGTCGCCGCCTACGGACACTTCGGCCGTGAGGATGTTCATGTGCCTTGGGAGCGCACCGACAAAGCCGACTTGCTGCGCGCAAAGGCTCAGTTGGACTGACTGCGCATGAGCCGGCGACCCCGCATCTGCGATTATGGCGATTCGACCTATCGCACCGACTTTTGGGAAGGCCGAGGGCGCGATTATGAAGATGCCGTGGAGCGGCTGGCGCTGCGACGACTGCTGAAACAGCCCGGCAAGCGAATGCTGGAAATTGGCGCGGGCTTCGGCAGGCTGACCAGCGAATACCGCATGTACGGGCAGGTCGTGCTGCTGGATTATTCGTTGGAACAACTGCACTTCGCTCGCGAGCGGTACGGCGATGACGGCTATGTTTATGTCGCGGCCGATGCCTACCAGATGCCCTTTTGCATGGACGCATTCGACGGCGCGACCATGATCCGCGTCATCCACCATTTTGTCGATGTGCCGACTGTCTTGGCGCAGATCAATCGCGTCCTGGCTGGCGGCGGACAATTCATCCTGGAATTCGCCAACAAGCGCAATCTCAAAGCGATGCTGCGGCATGCGCTCGGTCGCAACGGCTGGAATCCCTATGCTCCAGAGGCGGTAGAATTTGTCGAATTGAACTTCAACTTTCATCCCGCCAGCATGCGCGCACAGACTGCGGCGGCCGGCTTCGTCCTGCGCGGACAGATTCCTGTGTCGTGGCTGCGGCTCGGCGCGCTTAAACGCCATCTGCCAACCCGGCTGCTGGTTTCGCTGGACACGATCTTTCAGCGCAGCGCACTGGCCTATTCGCCCAGCATCTTCCTTGACTTGCGGCGAGAAGGCGACAGGTCTTTGGCAGCGGCTGATGCAGATAGCCCGCTGGCTTTCTTGCGTTGTCCGCGCACAGGATCGACCATGCAGCGTCAGGGAGACAGCCTGGTCAGCGCGAATGGACTTCGCTGGGGCATCAGGGCTGGCGTTTATGACTTTCGTGATCCGCTATAACCAGCCAGCCAATCGCTGATGGCGGCGGCTGTGGCGGGGGCGTGTTCCAGGTGCGCCATGTGACTGCCACCCGCCAGCGCGACCAGCTTTGCATTTGCGAGCTTCGCGACCAATTCTTCGCTCAGGGCAGGTGGCGTCATATTGTCCGCTTCGCCAGCGATGACGAGCGTTGGCGCATGAATGTCCCCCAAGCGCGCGCGAATGTCAAACTGGGCGCAAGCCAAGAAATCTCGCTGCATGACAGGCGGTTTGGTCTCGTTCAAGATCGCGGCTGAGGCTGCGACCATCTTGGTTGGCGCATCGGCCGACCACATCCAGCGCAGCAGCCGCTTGGTCGTTTCGGCTGGCTGGGCGATTATCGCGTCTATCAGCGCGGGATTAACCGGCAGTCGCGCTCCCGTGCAGATCAGCGCCAGTCCTCGTATTCTGTTTCCGTGCTCCAGCGCCAGCCACTGCGCGATCGCCCCGCCCATGCTGTGCCCAACGAGCAGCGCGGATTCAATCTCCAGCGCATCCATCAGCGCCAGCACATCCAGCGCATAGTCGGCGATTTGGTCCCGTCCAGCGCCGGCGCTTTTGCCATGCCCGGGCAGGTCGGGGGCGATAGCGCTCCACGAAGCATGCCGCCGCAGTTCGTCCGGGAAGCTCAAATGCGAGCCGCCCGCGCCGTGAATGAGGATCGCAGCCGGAGCAGATTGTCGTCGCCGGTGGTCCGCAAACCAGATTTCGCCCCGAGCCGTCTTGATCTTTGGCATGCTCTTCGCCTCGTATTCGTCCTGCCCACTTTGCATTCTACTATCTGCGCCATTGACCGCCACCAGCGCATCGGGCAAACTAACGCGCCAATGCCCGCGCCATCCAGGAGCGTCACTGTGAAATCGACCGAGACCGACCTCTCCCAGCCCAGGACCTTTGCCCAATACCTGCGCTTGTTCCTGACAGGCTTTGCCATGGGCGCGGCGGATATCGTGCCCGGTGTCAGCGGCGGCACAATGGCATTCATCCTGGGCGTGTATCAGTCGCTGATTGACGCGATCAAGTCCTTCAATGTGCGGGCGCTGCGCTTGGCGCTCGGTTTGAAGTTCTCGCAGCTTTTTACACACATTTCCTTGCGCTTTTTGCTGACGCTGGGGCTGGGTCTGCTGACGGCTGTGCTGTTGCTTTCCAGCTTTTTGAGCACGACCCTGGATGATGCCAGCGGACGTGTGCTGCTCTTCAGCTTCTTCTTTGGTCTTGTGCTGGCTTCAATCCTGTCCATCGGTGTAAAAGTAAGCTGGAATGCCTCGTCGGCGCTGATATTTGCGCTGGGGGCGGCGATGGCTTTTGTCATCGTGAATATCGTGCCCGCCCAGGCCGATCACTCTGCGCCCATGCTCTTCGTCAGCGGCATGATCGCCATCACAGCCATGATCTTGCCGGGCATTTCCGGCTCCTTCATGTTGTTGATCCTCGGGCAATACGATTATGTGCTGACGGCTCTCAGCGAGCGCGACTTGCCGCCTGTCATCATTGTCGCAATGGGCTCAATCGTCGGCATCATCGCCTTCTCGCGCATTTTGAGCTACTTGCTGGCGCATTATTACAACTTGACGGTGGCGCTGCTGGTCGGCTTTATGGCTGGCTCGTTATGGAAGATCTACCCCTGGAAGGAGTGCCTGGAAAGCGACCTCGACCGCCATGGCGATTTTCGCTGTCTGATGGAAGCAAATGTCGCGCCCAAGCCCGGCGATGACACCTTTGCGCTGGCTGTTCTGCTGCTGTTGGCTGGCTTCGTGCTGGTGAATGCGCTGGATCACATGCAGACGCGCGCCAATCCCCTCTTTCGCCTGTTTTCGCGCTGAGCCTTCAGTTAGGCCCCCTACTGCGTATTTGTTTGGTCGCGCCGCTGCTGCGTGCGTTCCAGCGCTTCCACAATTTCATCCAATCGCGAGCGTGCTAGCACTGCCGTCACATCGGCTGCGAAAGGCGCGCCGTCATCGTCATCGCCCGTCCCGCGTTCATCGTCTAGTTCCTGTGCGATCTCGCGACGTCTGTGCACCGATGCCGCGATGGCATGTGTGGCGACAGGGTTGGTCAGCAGCATGAACAAGCCCAGCACCAACAGCCGCAAGGCCACCGATGGCATCAGCAACGCCGCGCCCAGCAGCAGTCCGAACAAGCCCAGGGTGGCGACCTTGCCCGATGCGTGCAGGCGAGTCAGCGTGTCGGGCATGCGGATCACCCCCAGCACGCCGACTGCGCAGAAAAATACGCCAAATGCCAAAGCCGCTACGCCCAGGATTCCCAATAGCACTTAGAAATACCTGCCTTCGGAGATATAACGCGCGATCGTGATGGTGCCGATGAACGCGAATGCCGCCAGCGCAATCGCCATATCAACCACCACCGGCGTTTCTTCGATCAGCGCCAGCAGCACGATGACACCAACCAGCAAGGTGGTGATGAGATCGACTGCGCTCAGCCGATCGGGCAAAGACGGTCCGACAATCACGCGATACGAAGCGGGTATCAACAAGATGACCAGCGCCAGCAAGATCAGCTTGACCGCGCTTTGGGCAAATTCACTTTCAATCATGACCCAATATCCCCAAGATTCGCCGCAAACGTGTCTGCTGGTCGGCATCGAGCTGTTGCGCCGATGTTTCGATATTTAGGCTGTGCACGATCATGGTCACACCGTCGGGACTTTCGTCGAAGTCAACTACCAGTTCGCCCGGCGTGATCGTGATGCCGTGCGCGCTGGCGGCCGAGATCAATTCGCTGTGCTTTTTGTCTTGTGTATCGACGCGCGACAAGCCCGGCTCGATGGGCAGGCTGGGGCTGAGGATGATGCGCGCCACGCCAATGCCCGCCATCAGCACCTCGCTGGCCATGTACAAAGTGTAAGTGAGCAGATTGTAGAGTTGCCGCGGCGGATTCTTCAGACGAAACGAGTCGCCGCGGAAGCCGGTCGCGCTCACTACCGCGATGCCAAACAGCGTTCCCAACAGCAGATTGCCCGGCGTCGGCTGCGCGGTATAGATCATCCAGCCCAGCGCCAGCGGTAGCGCCATAACCAGCCGCTTGACGATGCCTGTGCGCTTACTGCAGATTTCCTTTGGTTCAGCCGCCATTGCCCAGCCCCACCCCGGCAATATAGATCTGCGGATCCATCATCTGATGCACTGTTTCGCTGATCAACTGTACCAGCGGCTCGGCGAAGACCGTGCCCAGCAGCAGACAGATCGCGATGAGCAAAAATGGCGCGATCATGCTGTCGCCGACCGGTTTGGTTTCTGTCGTGCTCGGCAGCGGCGCTTGCTGAAAGATCTGCTGCCAGGCGCGGATCATGTACATCAGCGTCAAAATGCCCGCCGCCACAACGATGATCAGATTCACCCAATCGCCATTATCCACGCCACCTTGTATGAGCGCCAACTTGCTGATGAAACCGTTCAGCGGTGGCACGCCAGCCAATGATAGCCCCCCCAACAACACCAGCCAACCCAACAGTGGCGGTAACTTGCTGCCTAGCCCGTGCACATGCACAAAGTCGGCAGTTTTGATCTTGGTATAGCTGGCCACAACGCCCATCAGCATCAGCAGCGCCGACTTGATGAAAGCATGGTTGAAGGCATAGACGAGCGCGCCGACCAGCGCCAGCGTGCCGCCCCAGCCGATTCCCACCAAGATGAAGCCGATCTGCGCGAAGGTCGAATACGCCAGCATGCGCTTGGCATTATAAGTGCGCAGCGCGCCTAGGCTGCCGAAGACGATGCCGATGACGCCCAGAACGCCCAACAGCCGCTCCAACAAGAGGGCTTCTTCCACGAACAGCAGCGTCACCAGGCGAAAGATGCCATAGACTCCCACCTTGACCACGATGGACGAAAGCATGGCGCTGATCGGTGTCGGCGCAGTGGTGTGAAAGTCGGGCTGCCAAAAGTGAAATGGAAACACGGCGCTCTTCAGCAAGAATGCGCACAGCAGCATCAGCGCGGCGGCCGGCGCCAAAAATGGCCGCTCGCCCGTCAGCAGAGTCTGCGCGATCTCCGCCATGTTCAGCGTGCCGAAGGTGGCATACATCGCCGCGATGCCCAGCAACAGAAAGAGCGTGCCCATCGAGCTGATGAGGATATATTTGAGCGCCGCTTCCAGCCCGAACTGATCGTCTGATATAGCCGTCAGCGATACCGAGGCCAGCACCATCAGCTCCATGGAAATGAAAAGTGTGAACAGATCGCCAGTCAGCATCGCGCCGACCAAGCCGACTTCCATCAGCAAGAATAGCGGCAAGAATGCCGGGTAGGTCATGCACTTGTCGTGGCAGTGATAGGTGTATAGCAAGCCAGCGACCATGATCGTCGTGACCATGAAGGCGAACAGCGCGCCCAGGGCGTCCGCGACCAGCACGATCCCATATGGCGGCTGCCAACCGCCCAGCGCGTAAGTCTGCACGCCATATTCGTGCACCTGACCCAGCAGCGCAGCCGCAAAGATCCAAGCGATCACCCCCGCCGCCACGCCGATGGCTCGCTGCCTCCGGTTGGAACGAGCCGAGAGCAGCGCCAAAATCGCCCCGATCAACGGTGTCGCCAATGCGCCCAGCAGCAGCGCGTTGTCTGTCATAAGCTGTTGACGCTCCGCTTCAACCTAATGCTTCAATTGCGTAACATCGTTGGAATCGACCGTGTCATAGCGCTGCGAGATGATATTGACGATGCCCAGCACCAGCGAAAAACTGCCGAAGCTGACCACAATGGCCGTGAGAATCAAGGCTTGCACGAGCGGGTCGCTGGTGGGGCGCCCGGCTTGCACATTGCTCAGATAAGGCGGGGCCTCGCCTTCAAATGCGCCGGCCGCCACAAAAAACAGATTGATGGCCGAAAACAAGATGGCAAAGCCGATGGCCGCTTTGATCAAGTCGCGGCGCAGCAACTGAAACACGCCGATACCAAAGAGGATGCCGATCGCCAGCGCAAACATAAATTCGATCATGCCACTTTGCCTTTCCTGATTAGATGCCCACCGCCGACAAGTCTTCGCCAACCGCCGCGCGACTCTTCGGATAGGCAATCGCTTCCATAATGATTCCCAAGCCGCCCATCACCGTGATGGCAATGGCGATTTCGAAGACCAGGGACGAAGTGATATGCAAACCAAAAGAACCGACCAGTTCATAAATCCCCAGCGCTTTGTCAAATTGCACATGTCCCATAAAACCTTTCCCGAGCAAGAGCGGCACGAGCGCGTTTATCAAGCCGATTACCAAGCCCAGCCGCACAAATTGCTCGGGACGAAACCAGGGCAGTTGCCGGCGTGCTTCGTCATAACCCAACACCACATACCATAGCGATACCGCCAAGCCGATGGTAACGCCAGCTGTGAAGCCATCGCCGGGTCCGCTGCCGCCATATAAGATCTGGGCGATGCCGATCAATATGGCGACTGGCAACACAAAATGCGTGACCAGCCGTGTGAATGGCGTCGACAAACTGGTGGCGTCCTGGATCTCTTCGACTACTTCATCAGCAAATTCTGGCAGCGAATCGACCGGCGCTTTGCTGGGCAGCAGCCGCCCGCCGCCGACAGTCCGTCCGCGCGCGAGCAAGGTCAGCACGCCCAGCGCTGCCGTGGTGAAAACGGCGATCTCCAACAAGGTATCTGTGCCGCGGAAGTCCGCCACGATCGCGCCGACAGCGTCTTCGCTGTTGACCAAGACCGTGTTTTCCAAATGCCACTTGGCGATGCTGCGGCGTTCTGGCCGATTTTGCAGCGCAATCAGCGAGAATACGAATACCGCCAAGCCGATCACGATGGATATGCCCAAATCGCGCAGAAAGCCGAAATTGTAATCGTGTCGACCAGCCCACAAGCTGTCTATCACTTTCAGCCGAGCGCCTGAGCGGATCTGCCCCAGCATGATAATGATGAGCACAGTCGCCATCGTCTCGACCAGCATCTGCACCAAGGCGACATCGGGCGCGTGGTTAATCAAAAAAATGACGCCGATGGCATAACCAATCACGCCATAAGCGATGGCTGCCTTGACATGTTCGCGCAGGACGACTGTCAGCCCGGCAGCCACAATGGTCAGCACCAGCATGAAAATCTTCGCGAGGTCGGTCGCGGTCATCGACAAGTCTTGCGGTAACAGCGATTGTCCGGCAGTGACTGTCGATAAAGTGCCCGAGGCGACCAGCATCAACGATACCGAGCCCAGAATCCACACCAGGTAATAGCGAACATAACCGGATTGAAAATGCAGCAATGTGCTGCCCGCCCAATCAATGTAGTTGATGATCTCGCGAAAAATGGCATCGCCAGACAAAGGAAAGTCGATGCGCTGAATGAGCGGCTTGCGGACGAAGTAGAGCAGCGCGCCAGCTGCCAATACGCCCGCGCTCATCCAAAAGACTTCGTTGAAGCCGGCGAAGAGCGGCAGCGAAAAAGACTTTGGCACAGCCAGCCGCAGCAGCGGAATGACCAGCGAATCCAGCAA
>DAOUJB010000576.1:0-8670 GCA_034423155.1 Anaerolineae bacterium
GGAAAAATCTTCGCCCAGGCAGGTGTATTCGACCTCGTTCCAGCCCACGCCGATGCCCAGCCGCAGCCGCCCGCCCGAAAGCAGATCGACCTGCGCAGCTTGCTTGGCCACCAAAGCCGTCTGCCGCTGGGGCAGAATCAGCACGCCGGTCATGAAACCGATGCGCTGCGTGAAGGCCGCCATCCAGCTGAAAAGCGTGAAGGGTTCGTGAAACATATCGTGGTAAGTGTAGGGACGGCGACCCTCCCAGCCTGGTCGGTCGGGGTTTGCGCCCAGCACATGGTCATAGGCCAGCAGATGATGATAGCCCATGCCCTCGGCCGCCTGGACAAAGTCGCGCAGGACATGCGGGTCTGCGCCAAGCTGCGTTTGTGGGAAAACAACGCCGAATTGCATCGTAGGCCTCCGTGGCTGTCGGTCGCGGTTATGGTAGTCGAATTGTGGCGGGCTTCACAGGTCGAGCGCCCGCTTTGCGCTCCAAAACCCACGCTGCTTCTCCCGACAGAAGTAATTCCAATAAAGTAATGCTACATAATAATGAAACGTCGTAGGGGCGAGGCGCTGACTCGCCCAATTGATCAACTTCGACATTGCGGGCGAGTCAACGCCTCGCCCCTACAGAATTCGAATTTAATCGGCGTTGCCCGTTTGTCGCATGACTTACTTGGTTTTCCTGAGAGGATGAAAAGCCCTACAGGCGGCGCACGCCTGCGCAATAGAGGATGTTGGGTTACAGGGTTGGTCGTCAAAAGGGGGCGAATCACCTCGACCTAGATGACCTGGCGCGGCTGGAATCGCGTTACAGGCGAACGTCGTGCGTCTGTTTTCAGTGATTCAGGGCGAATCTGTGGGCGTGGGCGTGTTTTCGGGGATATTGCCTGCATCGAGCAGCCGTATCAGATCGCCGCGCACCCAGCCTTCACCGGCGGGCAAGACCAGCCTGTACCAGATGTAGCCGTCTGCGCCGTACTCCGCCGCTGCCCACTGGTAGACGCTGCCTGCTGCGCCACCGCCCACGATAACGAATGCCAGGCCGGGGCCTCGGCGGAAGTTGCTGTTTACCAGCAGCTCGACAGATGGGACGGCGGACGCTGTGGTCGCTGGTACGGTGTCGGGCGCTGTGGTTGGCGTGTCCTCGACATAAGAGCCTGTCTCGTCCAGCTCGATTAGTATGGTCGTGGTTTCGGGGACTGGCGGCAGGCCGGTGATCGTTGGACAGCCGATGCCATCGCCGTCGTCATCGTGTTCGGCATCGTAGTGGGCAAAGTCGGGGGCAACATCGTTGGCGGCGTGCCAAACGCAGGAATTGTGCGCCACTGTCGTAGCGACCAAGAGAGAGAAGCTTAGCACAATAAGTAGGCTTTTCATGGCGGCGTACTGGTTAATGTTTGTTTGTCTAGGGGAAAGCGGGGAGGGTAACGAGGTGCGAATCCCCTCCCCTGTGTGGGATAGCGATCGTCCAAGACGCTTCCCCCTAGACAAACAAACATAGCACTGTCGGTTTTGTGCAGGTAGCTATTAGGTCAACATGGAACCCTGCCTCGTCGACTTGATTCAGAGATAATGCGCGTTTCGGTGCTTTCACGCCCTGAGCAGACTTCTTTGCATCTGAACTGCTGTAGCGTTCGAGTGACTGTTGTCCCGGCGCATATATTGCCTGTGATGTTGGTCTTGTTTGTCACAAAGGAAGTCGTCCACTGTCCTGACGATGATGTGCATGTCTTACGCTCGCGGCATGGCGTTTTGACTGGTGGCGGCTCGGTCTCGACCGGCGGTGGCGTCTCTCGTACTTCAGTTTCTTCTTCCTCGTCCTCTTCGTCATCACCGCCTCGACGATCATCCCTGCGTGGCGTCTCTTCCTCACCGGTCTGTTCTTCATCGCTCGCGTCGTCATCGGGTGGCGGGTCTTCGGTGTCGTCATCGGTTTCATCATCGGGCGGCGGGTCGGTGGGCGCAGGCGGCACGGTCGGTACGGGCGTGGCTGTAGGCACAGCTGTCGGGATGGGCGTTGGCGGCGGGTAGGCGAAGAACTGCATCACTTCGGTGACTCCGCCGTATTCAACATAGCGGACGCCATCGCCTTTGGTCTGGACGGTGACCACATAATATTTGCCCTCGACCGGGTTGGGGATGTCGTAGCTGGTGTCCGTCACGATTTGCGGGCCGGGGCCGCCCGATAGGGATTTGAGCAGCACGGCGTAATTGCTGGCGTTTGCGACCGCATCCCATAGGATGGTGTAGCCCTCGACACGGAGATTTTGCGGCGCGGGCAAGGGCTGGATCGGGGTATTGATGCGGATGGTGACGGAGTCTGACCATTTGCTATGGTAGCCCTTTACGTCGTTGGCGCGTATTTGCACCTCATAATCGGTGTCGTACTGGATATCGGCATTGGTGAAGGTGTAGCGGATGAAGCCAGTTTGGAAGAGGTCTTTCCACGTCCAGTCTGCGGACCCCGCGCGCCAGCGAATGCGGTAGCCTACGGCGTTGCGGTGCGCCTGCCAGGACAGGGTCGCGCCATCCTGGTTAAGTGTGGGCTTGGGGATGGCGTGCTGCGCCTGTCCTGCAGAAAACGCGAGCATCAAGGCAAGCAGCAGCAGAGTGAATACAGAGATTTTGCGAAACATGAGCAACCCTTTTCGGGAGATTGGATGCGCAAAGCATTATATCACATTATATGATATTTTGCCTATTAAGATAGTCAATACACAAAAGCATATCATTTGCTTGAATTCGTTTTCACGTCTCTGTGGTGAAGAAACGACCGACTATCGTGTCATGTTTGGGCGACTCAAGTGCTGCTCCTACGCCATTCCATTTGATCGCTACACTACTTTATCGGAGTTGCCACTCGGGATTAAGAGGATGAAAGCCCTACAGGCGGCGCACGCCTGCGCAATAGAGGATGTTGGGTTTCAGGCCAGCGCGGGGGGGGCTTGGCTCTCAAAAATTCTGGCGAAAAATCGGGGGTTAGACCGCCCGCCCTGCAGGACAGAGCGAGCGGCAGCGTACGGATGGTCTAGTTGCCAGGATGCGGCACGGTGATTGTCGTCCAGGGACCTTTTACGCCGCAGCAGTAGCTGATACGTATGCGAATATGCAGTGTTTCGCCGGGATGAAGCTTGACACCGGGCAGCGTAAATGTGTGGAGGTTCGAGTCCGTTTGCATGACAAAGCCATTGCCGCGACGCTTGGTGTTGGGCTTATCCCAGCCGCGCCACTTGTCATTGACGCCCCAGCTGATACGGTAGTGGCGGACTGTGTTCCGACCTTGTGAGGGTCCAAGCCAGGTGATCTTGAAGTCCGATATATTGAAATGTTGATTTTCAGGGACATTGTTCAACCAAGCATCCCACTCGCTGTCGGTCATGCGGGAAGGCATGTTGATGAATAGTGTCTTGCCTGAGTGATGATGGAGAGAGGGCATTGGTGTGTGGCTGACTGACCGCACTGACTCTTTGATTTGTTCCATGAGTTGTTTATTAGTGGGCGCAGGTGTAACAGTAACAGCGGGCGCGTTGTTTGGGCTTCCAGGCCCGCCGGACGGGGTCGGAAGGGCAAGCTGGGCATGAGAGCCAAGAGTCGCTGATGAGAACAGGGCAATAATCAGTAGGAGGTGTTTCATGGGGATCGCCTTTCGAGGTCGTGGGTACTGAGAGCACTGTATCACATTTGTCTCGATTTTGCCTATTAAGATAGTCAATACACAAAAGCATATCATTTGCTTGAATTCGTTTCCACGTCTCTGCGGTGAAGAAACGACCGACTATCGTGTCATGTTTGGGCGACTCAAGAGTCGCTCCTACGCCATTCCATTTGAGCGTTGTGTTACTTTGTTGGCGTTCTCACTGGAGACAGAGGGCATGAAAATGAAAAGCCCTACAGACAGCCCATCCTTTCTGCTAGGATTGCGCAGCGAAAACACAGCAATCTGGCGGAAAATGGCTGTCAAACGGCTGGTCTTGTTCCCACAGCACGAAGCGCGACTGCGGCGCATCAGCAAGCCGGTCGCCAATCCGCGCAGCAAGAGCCTGCGGCGGCTGATCCAAGACCTCAAAGACACGCTGGAGACGCAACCCGGCGCAGCCATCGCCGCGGCGCAGATCGGCGTGCTCAAGCGCGTCACCGTCGTCAAGTTCGGGCAAGACGAAGATGACGAAGAAGAACCCATGCTGGCGCTGATCAATCCCCAAATCCTGGCGGCGGGCGCAGACGAAGTCGGCTTTGATGGCTGCTTGAGCATCCCCGACCTCTTCACCTGGGATGTGCCGCGCCCCAGCTGGATTCAATTCCGCGCCCAGGGCGAAGATGGACGAGAGATCGTACGCCGCGTGCGGGGCATGGATGCGCGCGTCATTCATCACGAAATCGACCACTTCAATGGCGTGCTCTTCCTCGACCGCCTGCAAGATCCGACCGAGCTATATACGCCCGTGCCCGGCGATGATGGCGAAACAGTCATGCTGAGGCTGAGCGACCTGCCAGGGATGAGCGCGTGAGCCGCGGATTGCCCAAGAAAGCCACGCTGGTCAAGCGGCTGACCACCAGACAATCGCCCGAACGCATCGAGCTGACGATAGCTGTGCTGAGCGCCACGCCACAGCGGCTGCGCAACCTGGGCGCGGGATTGACCGAAGCCGAGCTGTCCGCGCCGCTGGGAGAAGGCGAGCGCAGCTTCAAGCGCGACTTGACGCATCTGATTTATTGCGCGGAACGCGGCGAGTATCCGATTGTTCATGCCCTGCTGTTGGACCAGCCGCAGCTTCCGCGCATCCATCCCGAGCGCGACTGGGGCAAGTTGATGCGCTATGAAGCCTTCCCTGTCGGCGAGCTGCTGGACTATTTCGATTTTCGCCGGCGGACGCTGCTGCGCATCCTGCGCGGTCTGCAGCCAGAGCAGTGGGATCGCTCAGTACATCGCGAAGGCGTCAAACGCAGCGAATCGGTCTATTATGCGGCGCGCGGCTTGTGCCTGCACGAAGTCGACCACCTGGAAGACCTGGCGAAGAAGCTGCAAAAAGCGCTCAACCCTTGATGCCCGAGGTGGCGATGCTTTCAATGAAGGCGCGCTGCAATGCCAGGTAGAAGAGCAGCACCGGGATCGTGACCACCGACAGATAGGCCATGATCTCGCCCCAAGCCGTATTCAGCTGGAAGAAGTACTGCAAGCCCACCATGATCGGGCGCAGTTCTTCGCTGCGGATGGTCATCAGGGGCCAGATATAAGCATTCCACATCCCCAAGAACTTGAGGATGGCCACCGTCGCCAGGATGGGACCAGCGATGGGCATGATGATGCGCGTATAAATCTGCCAGATGCTGGCGCCATCGATGCGCGCGGCTTCGACCAATTCATCGGGCAAGTCGCGGAAGTATTGATAGAACAAGAAGATGCCCAACGAATCGGCGATGAAGGGGATGATCTGCACATGATAACTATTCAGCCAGCCGATCTCGATGCCTTCAGGACCCAGCCAGGGCAGGTTGTTGACCACCATCAGCAACGGGATGGCGATGACCTCGAAAGGCACGATGAAAGTAGCGATGATCAGCGAGAGCACCAGCGCCTTGCCTCGCCACTGTAAGAAGGCGAATGAGAATGCCGCCATCGAATTCAGCCAAAGCGCCGCCGCCACCGAGACCACCGTCGTGAAGACAGAGTTGAAGAAGAATTGCAGCATGGGCACGCGTTCGAAAGCATCCGCGTAGTTGTCCAGCGAGATATCGCCCACCGGCAAGAAGGCGCGCAAAGAGCCAGAATCGCGCAGCAACTGCATATCTGGCTTCAAAGATGACACCACCATGAAGACGATCGGGAAGATGAAGATTAGCGAAATCAGAATCAGCAGGGCATAGCGCAAGCCGATAAGCAGCCTCTGTTGGTTCTCGAAGCTCATCGACCGCATGGCTACTTTTTCTCCCGCGTGATATAGCGCTGCGCCATGGCGATGACGAAGACGATGATGAATAGCAGGACCGAAATGGCGGAACCTTCGGCGATATCTTGCTTGTCATAGCCGCGCTGCACCGCCTGAAACACGACCGATTGCGTCGCATCCAGCGGTCCGCCGCGCGTCATGACATCGACCTGCACAAACAGCCCCATCGCCTGAATCGTGATGACAATCAGCACCAGCACCGCCGTGTTGCGCAAGCCGGGCCAGGTCACATAGCGGAACTTTTGCCAAGCGCCGGCACCGTCCAGCCCGGCGGCTTCGTACAAGCTGGCGGGGATGGTCTGCAAGCCGGCCAGCCAGATCACCATATGGAATCCGACCGCCTGCCAAGCCGACATGGCGATCATCGCTGGCAAGGCTGTGTAGGGATTGCCCAGCCAGTCGACCGGTTGAAAATTGCCGAAGGTAAGCATGCCCAAGATCGTATTCAACAAGCCGTTTTGGCCATCGTAGATGAAACGCCACAACAGCGACACCACCACCATCGACACCACCACCGGCGCAAAATACACCGAGCGGAAGACATTGATAAAAGGCAAGGCCTGATTCAACAGCAGCGCCAGCAGCAGCGCCAAGCCGCCTTGCAGGGGCGCGATGACGGCGGCGAATATGAGCGTGTTGATCAAGGCGCGCAAAAAGACGACATCGCCAACCAGGATGACCGTGCGGTTTTCTCCCGTTTGCCACGAAGTGAATTCGCGCAAGCCGTCCAAATGCGGATAGTCGGGGTTGTTGCGGGTGAAATTGCGCAGGCGCGGGTAGGCGATCGCGCCTTCGTCATAGACGATATGGCCAGCCGTATCGCGCTCTGGCTCGAGGTTGAACACCTGTACATTCAGCAAGCGCCCGAAGTTGCGCAAGCCGACCCATTCTGTGGGATTTGGGGAGATGAGTCGTTGGTTGGTGAACGACCAGAAAAAAGCCATGAAAAAGGGGATGATGAGAAAAACAGTCAAAATGACGAGAGCGGGCGCGGCCATCAACCAGCCGATAACGGCGTCATTGCGTTGGTATAGAGGCGCGTCTTTGGGGAGCAGCCAGCGCACCCAGAACGGCGCATTTTGTCTGGCTTCGGCTGCAGTCGTCACGAGCTTGTCCTGAAATAGTTTTTGTATTCGCGGGACGAGGACGCCAGATTGCGCTCAGCGCCTCGCCCACGATGTTCCAGGCTGTCCCCCCGAAACTAGCTGGGGGGGGACAGAGGGAGAAAAACCGCGCTACATATCGCCGAAGCCGTAGCCCATGTTGTCTTCGATATCCTGGTCGATTTCGTCAACAGCCGCGTCCAGCGTATCCTGAACATCAGCGCCATTGGCGATATCCGCCAACGCTTTCTCGAAGACCAGCGCGACTGTGGCATAACCAGGCGTGACTGGGCGGACCAGCGCCTGCGCCTCGCTGAGGCCAAAGTATACCTCGAGCGCGCCGCCTTCTGAGTAGTGCTCGGACATGGCCGCAGCGCCAGCCGTGGCCGGGATCAAGCCGATGCCATCGGAGAAGGCGGCCAGGTACTCGTCCTGAATGGCGTGTTCGATGAAGGCATTCGCGCCTTCCGCATTCATGCTGCTGGAGGAGATGCCAAACTGCCAGGACGCCGCGCCGATGGTGCTGCCACTGCCGAAATCTGGCGCAGGCAAGAAGAGCAGGTCATCGCCGACCGCTGCCAAAGTGTTGATGCCAGCCCAGTTGCCATTCCATTGCAAGGCATACTTGCCATCAATGAAGCCGGTCTCGCGATCAGCGCCATCTTGCGAGGTGCCGGGTGCCAAACCGCGCTCGAACAAGCTCTGCCACCATTCGCCAAAGGCCACGCCAGCCTCGCCATTCAGCACGCCCTCGGCTGTCAAATAGGTCGAGCGGTCGATCATGTCGCCGCCGAAGCTCTGCAGGAAGGGGCTGAAGGCATAGGGATACCACTCGCCCGTCCAAGCCATGCCCAGGTCGAGCGCGTATTCATAATCGCCGCTGGCTTGCAGGGTCTCCAGGATGGCGTCGAATTCTTCGCCAGTCCAGGGATCGTCAAGCGTCGGGATGCGGATGTCGTGGGCTTCCAGCACCGAGCGCCGCGCATAGATCGATACTGCGGCATCCCACAAGCCAACCGAATAGATCTCGCCGTGCCATTCGCCGATCGCGCCCGGCAAAAAGTCATCCAGCGCGCCTTCGGACAGGTTCAGCGGCTGCATATAGCCAGACCATGCCCAACCCGGCATGACCGGACCATCGACATCAATGATATCGGGCAGGTCGCCAGCCAGCGCGGCGGCTACAATCGACGAGTTGTAGGATTCTTGCGGGAATTCTTCCAATACGACCGTGTAATCGGATTGCGCCATGTTGAAGTCATCAATGATGCCGAGCAGAATGCTGCGTTCGGTTTCATTGCCAGCGCCGTGATACCACAGACTGAGTTCAGTCTGGGCATTGGCGATGCCGCTCATCGAGAGCAACAACACCACAAACAATACAACAGATAGGGCTTTCTTCATCTTGCACCTCGTTTTGATTGACTACTTGGACGATTAGGTGACTTGTTGCCTAGAAATGGATTTCAATATGCGCCTCCTTCGGTTTGGAAATCGACTACTCTTCAAACTGGAGATTCACCAGATTGATGACATTTCCCAGATATCCAACTGACGCAGCGCCTCGGGAGCCAGCACGCGCAGCCCGTCGTTCGCCGCGTCGCTCACATAAAAGCGGCTGGTGATGC